>CAYGHU010000210.1:0-2772 GCA_964349785.1 uncultured Dehalococcoidaceae bacterium
CGGCGGAAACCTGGAGCGGCAGAGTACCGATGCGAGGCATAGGGGCGGACCGGCGTGCCCGACTTCCCCGACGCCGAGATTCCCAAGGCCATCCCCTATGGGGTCTACGACGTGGGCTCCAACGAAGGCTGGATGAGCGTCGGTGATGACCACGACACCTCGGCGTTCGCTGTGAAACGCCATCGGTCGCTGGTGGCACACGACGGGCCGGGATCGCTATCCAGAAGCGACCACGCTGATGATCACCGCGGATGCGGGCGGCTCCAACGGGTATCGCAACAGGCTGTGGAAGATCGAGCCGGCGAGGCCGGCGGCGGAGACGCTACCCCGCCGGGACCTCCAACGCGGCGGATAGTTCATGCCCGATCTCTTAGAAGTCCTGGAACTTACAGTTTCCTGCCCAAGCGTCTGAACAAAGAAGGCGGAGGTAGTCATGGTTCATGGAGACGTTCGTAGTCGTCTTTGTGTAGATGTAGTACGCATGGCCATTTATGTCAGTTCTCCACGTTCCAATTGACATATTGATATTTGCACCGTGGCATTGGACCAATGCTTGGCCGATTCTCTTCTGACAATCAGGTGATTGGTGTGCGGCATCGGCAGGAATTGATATCCCAGTCAAGGATAGAACTGCAGCTCCAAAAATAGACGATTTATTCTCATCCTTATCCCCCCTTGGTAAAAGGATCAGCCGTCAACGGAGTCCTAATGGCTGTCCCAAAGCTCACCATGTCTAGCACCTTCAGGCTCACCATGTCTAGCACCTTCCAAACTCCGACTGTGGACGTCACGAGCGGTATGCAAACGCTACCGACAGTAGGGACCCGCGGGGCAATTAGTTGAGCGGTTATGGCGGATGGACGGTGTAGTTCCAGTCGCCGTGAAACTCGTGACGGGTGATCGGGAGGGCGTCGAAGTCGGCGTTGCTGATCTTCTAGCCGAGCGGGTAGTAGTGAATCGCCGACTTGCATGTGGACACCGGCTTCTGAGGGCTCCGGCTCGAGTCCCCGCGGATCGGGCGGCGCCTACGGGGCCCCGCAAGGTCTACACGGTCTATAGGGTGCTCGCCCGTGAGCAGGCCCGTGGCGAGCACCCCGAACTCGGACATGGGCCGCGCTGCCAGGTCGAGCGGCTCATGCGGGCCAATGGCAGGCACAGCGACGTACCATGATATGACATGACAAATGCCGATAATCCTTGTTATGTCAACTACTGGACGCACAACTACACCTGTGTAACCTAATGGGAGTCGACCAGCTGGAGTGTCAGGCTGGTTCCGAGCCGCTGGCCGGTGAGCACTGCAACTGCCTGGAACTTGATTCCTAGGGTTAGATCGTGCCCCGGGCAGTTGGTGGGAATGCCTGTAGCGCTCATGGGATGTCGTGCCGAAGAGCACTGATCCATTAGGTCGCCGCCGGGGGTTCTCTGGCTCAGAAGCAACCGACCGAAGGGAGCAGCACGGATGACAATGTTCATGGGCGATGACTGGGCTGAGGACCATCACGACGTCTATCTGATGAACGACGACGGCAAGCGGCTAGCGAGCCGCCGTCTGCCTGAAGGTCTCGATGGGATCCGAATGTTCCATGAGCTCGTCGCCGACCACATCGCTGATCCGGGTGAGGTGATCGTCGGGATCGAGACCGATCGCGGGTGTGGGTCACGGCGTTGGTCGCGGCCGGCTATCAGGTGTACGCGATCAACCCGTTGGCGGCGTCGCGCTATCGGGATCGCCACAACGTCGGCGGCGCCAAATCGGATGCGGGTGACGCGAAGATGCTCGCCGATCTGGTTCGCACCGACCGCCACAACCACCGCCTGATCGCCGGGGACACCCCGGAGGCCGAGGCGATCCGGGTCATGGCCAGAGGGCACCAGAACCTGATCTGGACACGGAACCGGCAGACCAACGCGCTGCGCAGCGCGTTACGCGAGTACTACCCGGCCGCGTTGGCAGCGTTCGCTGACCGGGCCGATCACGACTGCCTCGCCGTGTTGGCCAAAGCCCCGACACCCGCCGCTGGTGCGGGGTTGACGCTCGGCCAGATCCAGGCCGCGTTGAGGCGTGGCGGCCGGCAACGCAACATCGAGCGGCGGGCCGGCGAGATCCAGACCGCGTTACGCACCGCCCAGCTCGCCGCCCCTGCCGCGGTCGCTGATGCGTTCGCGGCGACCACTCGTGCCGCGGTGGCGATCATCGCCGAATTGAACCGGCAGATCGTGCAGCTCGAGGCGACGTTGACGACAAGTTTTGAGCAGCACCCGGACTCCGACATCTACCACTCCCTGCCAGGATTCGGTGTCGTACTCGGAGCCCGGGCGCTCGGCGAGTTCGGAGATGATCCGAACCGCTATGCCAACCCCAAGTCTCGCCGAAACTACGCCGGCACGTCACCATTGACAATCGCGTCCGGCAAGAAGAAAGCCGTCCTCGCCCGCCACGTCCGCAACCGGCGCCTCTACGACGCACTCGACCAAGCCGCGTTCTGCGCGCTCACCCAAAGCCTCGGATGCCGAGCGTTCTACGACCAACACCGAGCCAAAGGCGACCTCCACCATCAGGCCCTACGGGCTCTCGCCAACCACCTCGTCAGCATCCTCCACGGCTGCCTTGCGCACCGCAGCCTCTACAACGAGAACACCGCCTGGGCCCACCGCCAACCCGCACCCGAACAAGAAAACCAACAAGCTGCTTGACACCTTGCGGCCCTGGGATGTCTAGCCGGCCCGAGGGGTATCACCGGCGGTCGGTCAAACGTGGCGCAGCGTCAG
>CAYGHU010000211.1:0-2762 GCA_964349785.1 uncultured Dehalococcoidaceae bacterium
CCTTCGGCGATGGCCGATCCGGTTTGAATACGTACGAGGTGTGTCCCCTGGGGGATCTGCGTGAACGGTACCTCGGCCACGGTCTCGCTGAGCGTGAACGCCGGCGCGCCGGCGCGGGTCACGACGAAGTTCATGCGGGCGTGCGGCTCGGCTCCGGGCACGGTGTCGAGGAAGACGCGCGTCACGCTCGAGTCGCGCTGGAAGGCGCAGGGCGGTACCCAGGGCTCAGCGCTCGTCTCACGCAGGGCGGCGTAGTCGCGCTCGGCCGCAGCGGAGAAGGGGACGTCCGAGCAGACCGCGGGGCCTCCGCATGCGAGTCCGGCCAGCCCAACGATCAACAACGCCGCAAGGTGGGCGCGCATCGATCCCACTACGGGCTCCGCTACCGGAACAGCGAGTCTCCGTTCACGATGCGGGTGATGTCGGAGAAGGTCACGACGACGGCCAGGATCATGAACAGCGCGAAGCCGACGAGGTGCACCAGCGCTTCTTTTTCGGGCGCGATGCGGCGTCCGCGGCGGACGACCTCGATCAGCACGAACATGACCCGGCCGCCGTCCAGCATGGGGAGGGGGAGCAGGTTCATGATGCCGAGGTTGATCGAGAGCAGCGCCGCCAGCTCCAGCAGCGGCGAGACGCCGCCGTTGCGGGCCACCTCGCCGGTGGTCTGGGCGATGGCCACGGGGCCGGCGACCTCGGGGCCACTGCCGCCCTTGAACCAGGAGATGAACTCGTTGCGCGCGAGGATCATCGTGTCGGCGGTCGTGCGCAGGCCGTTCGGGATCGACTCCCAGGGCGGCTGCGACACGGTCTCTGTGAAGCCATATTGTGGCGCGATCTTGATGCCCGTCGGCCCCTGACCCGCGGGCGGCGTCCAGCGAGGCTTGACGTCTACTGTCACGAACTCAGCGCCGCGCTTCACCTGGATCGCGGTGTCGTTGCCGAGGTTCAGCCGGATCAGCCGGCCTGCCTCGACCGAGTTCTTGGCGGTACGGCCGCCGATCTCGTAGATGATGTCATTGGTCTTCAGCCCGGCTGCGGCGGCGGGCGAGTCCGGCACGACCTCCGCGATGATCGCCCGGCCCACTGACTCCTCGTGCGGGATGGTGAAGGCGATGGCGAACAGCAGGATCGGGAGGAGCAGGTTCATCACGGAGCCGGCGGCCAGCACGATGAGCCGCTGCCAGGCGGGCCTCGAAGCGAGCGACCGCGGATGCGTCGGGTCTTCCTCACCCATCAGGCGCACGAAGCCGCCGATGGGCAGCCAGTTCAGCGTGTACTCGGTCTCCCCGAAGCGCTTGCCCCAGATTTTTGGAGGAAAGCCAATGCCGAACTCCAGGACATACACGCCGAACAGCTTGGCGGTCAGGAAGTGCGCGAACTCGTGGGCGACGACGAGGCCGATGAGGATGACGACGAAGAGCAGCGCCGCCGAAGTCGCGTCGCGTGCGAACACGAACGCGAGGACGATCGCCGTGACGACCGTGAACAGCGTGCTGACAATACGCTGCTTCGATACCGGCGCTTCTTCTGGCTTCGGCGGCTCGTCGTTGTACAGGTTCATGCGATCCCCGCCATCACGGCTTCATTCACGAATTGATACCCCCATGTTTCGGCGGCGAGCAGATCATCGAGGCGCGGGTCGCGCACCGGCTGATGGGCGCCGAGCGTACGCTCCAGCAGCCGCGCGATGTCCGTGAAACGGCACCGCCCGGCGAGAAAATGCTCCACCGCAGCCTCGTCCGCTCCGGAGAGCGCGGCCGCCGAGGTGTCGTCGCGCCGCCCCGCCTCCAGCGCGAGACGCAGTGCGGGGAAGCGCCGCTCATCGACAGTACCGAAGTGCAGCGCGCCATGCTTCGCCAGGTCGAGCGGCGGTAATGCGGGAGCGGGACCGCGCTCGGGGTAGAGCAGCGCGCACTGGATCGGCAGCCGCATGTCGGGCTCGCCGAGCTGCGCCTTGACCGAGCCGTCGGTGAACGTCACCAGTGAGTGCACGATGCTCTCCCGGTGCTGGACGATGTCCACCCGCTCCAGCGGGACATCGAACAGCCACCGCGCCTCGATCGCTTCCATCCCTTTATTGAACAGCGTCGCGCTATCGACCGTCACCTTCGGCCCCATGCGCCAGGTCGGATGCCGCAGCGCCTCCTCGGGCGTCACCCGGTCGAGCGCCTCGATATCGTAGTCTCTGAAGGCACCGCCTGAGGCGGTCAGCGTCAGCTTCGCGACCGACTCGGGCGCCTCGCCCCAGAGGCACTGCCAGATGGCGGAGTGTTCCGAGTCGACCGGCCGCAGCTCGCCGCCACGCGCGAGCGCCTGGCGCACGGCGCGCCCGCCGACGACAAGCGCCTCCTTGTTCGCGAGCGCGACGGCCTTGCGAGCCTCGAGCGCCGCGAGTGTGGGCCCGAGGCCGGCGCGGCCGCTGGTCGCCACGAGGACGATATCGACATCGGGGCGGGCCGCCATCTGATCCATCGGCTGCCACGCCTCGCGGCCCACGTCCGAGGCCAGCATGGCGGCCTCGTGGCCGGGGCGGGCCCACACGGCGGCGGGATGGAACTCCTCGACCTGCCCGCGGAGCTTGCCGACGCTGCCGCCCGCGGCGAGCGCGACGACGCGGAAGCGGCCGGGCAGACCGCGAACGACATCGAGGGCTTGCTCCCCGATTGACCCGGTCGAACCGAGGACCGCCAGGCCGATCATCGATGTACTCCCTGCAACAGCCAGTATAGCAACGGCCCCGTGACCAGCAGCGAATCGAG
>CAYGHU010000212.1:0-1498 GCA_964349785.1 uncultured Dehalococcoidaceae bacterium
GACTGATGCTATCGACGCTCATCATCAGCGCCGCGTTCTCGACCGGCGATACCGTCGGCTACTCCGTCACGAATCAGATCTACAGCACGCTGCAGGGTGTCGACTACATCCTCGGTTTTGACTCCAATGACAAGACCGTCACGCGTGAGGATGCGCATCTCACCGATGACTTCCTCGGCGCGCTCAACCGTGAGTTCGCCGGTGACGAGGACATCGACGGCATCACGCCGATCCTGCGGGAATCGCTGCCGGTCCTCAATCAAAGCGAGCGCCTATCTCAGCCACAGGCAGAGTTCGTGGGCGTCGATCCTGCTACCGTCGACAATTTCCGGGGGCTCCGCGACCTGGACGACCACGACGTATCCGCTGCACCGCTGACAGGGAATCGCGCGTACATCACGAAGCGCCTCGCAGAGAAAATCGATGCTGGCGTCGGTGACAGAGTGGCCGTCTTCGTCGGCAACGAGCCAACGGAATTCGAGGTAGTGGCGGTCATCCGCGACACCTCGGTCAGCGCTCAGGGTGCACTCGAGGGCGATGGGGCAAGCGAGCCCGCCGGCGGCATCGTCGTTAACCTCCGGACCGCACAGCGGGTGCTCGATCGCCCGGGCCGGATCTCCAACATCGCCATCTCCACAAAAGGCGACACGCGCGACGCCCTGGTGCTCCGGACGGATCGGGTGCGAGATAAGCTCGAGGCCCTCATCGACGCCAATCCTCAGTACAACGCGGACATCGCAACGTCGAAGGACGACCTAGTCGCGTTTGGCGAGTTAATCGGCTCTGTCTTCGTGACGTTCTTCATCATCTTCGGACTATTCTCCATCGCCGCCGGCATCATGTTGATCTTCCTCATCTTCATCATGCTGGCTGCCGAGCGACGGTCTGAGATGGGCATGGCGCGCGCCATCGGGATGAGCCGGCTGCACCTGACCGAAACCTTCCTCGCGGAGGGAATGGCCTATAACATCGGCTCGGCGGCGGTCGGCGCGCTGCTCGGCCTTGCCGTGTCCGCACTGCTCATCTACGTGCTGGGCCAGGTCACCGCCGACTTCGGCCTCGCCATCACGTTCCACTTCAATCCGCGGGCCTTCATCGTGGCCTACAGCCTGGGCGTCGTATTGACGTTCATCACCGTCACGTTCGCCGCCTACCGGGCTGCGAACCTCAATATCGTGCGTGCGATCCGCGACATCGACGAGCCCCAGATGCTTCGTGGCGCCAACCGCTCGGTTAGCGGCCTCCTGCGTTCAGCCGTAGGTGTCCTTTGGTACATCACCTGGCTGATGCTCCTCGCAGTGTTCGGGCTTGGCGCCACCGGGCTCTTCTTCTTCGGCCTCAGCACGTTCGGGCTCGGGTTCGTCATTGCGGGCCTGCTGGGTGGGCTAGGTTGGTTCGGCGCCCGGCTTGTGAACGAGCGCAGCCGCTCCGGGTGGCAGTGGGCGCTATTCATCGTCTGGTGGATCGCATTCAGCGCCGTCGCCCTGGTGACATGGGT
>CAYGHU010000212.1:1598-2746 GCA_964349785.1 uncultured Dehalococcoidaceae bacterium
ATCCTCGGCCTCCCGCAACCGGATGTCGACAGCAGCGGCACTGAGATGTTCTTCGTGTCAGGCATTTGCATGACCGCGTCAGCGACGCTACTGATCGTCTTCACCGCCGACGCCGCGCTCGCGGTCGTCTCCACGTTCGGGCGGGTGCTGGGTGGCATCGCCCCGGCCTTGAAGACCGCCATCGCCTACCCGCTTGCGGCCAAGTTCCGCACAGGCATGACTGTGGCGATGTTCGGGCTCGTCGTCTTCAGCTTGGTCGTCATGTCCACGCTGAACTCGAACTTCACACAACTGTTTGCCGGCGAGGACGCGACCGGGGGCTTCGATATCGTTGTGGACGCAAGCCCCTCGAACCGCATCCCCGACCTGCGCGCCGCGCTACAGGAAGCCAGCTACTCAGGAGCAGCCCTCGGCGGCGTCGGGACCCAGGTTCTCGCCGCGCAGCACACTGAGGCCCGTGAGGACAATGTCCCAGGTAGCGGCTTCGGCGAGATCCGAGTCGTAGGCGAAGACAATGAGTTCTTCAACCTCGCGAAACTCCGGCTGAATTACCGCGCCGCCGGGTACAATAGCGACGAAGCGGTCATGGCTGCGCTCCGGAACGACCCCACAGTCGCCATTGTCGATGCCTTGGCCCTGCCGAGTTCGGATGACTTCGGCGATCCGGCGGGTGAGGATGCCTTTCGCCTATCCAACCCGGACGAGGTCAAGCAGGGCGCGTTCCGACCGATTCCTGTCACGGTGCGGAACCCGAGCGGCGGACCGGATCTCCAGTTGAAAATCATCGGTGTGATGGAGAGTCAGGTCACCGGTGTCGTCGCCCAGTTCTCCGGCCTGCATACGAATCGGTCTAACATCGACCGCCTCTTTGGCGGAGGCGACTCCGAGCACTTCTTCGTCACCCTGAGTGACGATGCCTCGAAAGGCAGGGCCGTCGAAGTCGCGAAGCAAATCGAGTCCACGCTCCTCGAACGCGGCGTCCAGGCCAACTCCATCCAGGAGACGATAGACGACCAGGCCCAGGTGTCGAATGCCTTCCAGTACCTGTTCGAGGGCTTTATGGGTCTGGGTTTGATCGTTGGAATCGCGGCTCTGGGCGTGATCGCCTTCCGGACAGTCGTCGAGCGCCGCCAGCAGATCGGGATGCT
>CAYGHU010000213.1:0-2709 GCA_964349785.1 uncultured Dehalococcoidaceae bacterium
GCCGCTCTGAAGCCGAGATGCTCCGCTTCATGCGCGAACGCGCCCGCGCCGTGGCTCCCGAAGACGTGGTCAACCCCATCTACCGGGAGTCGTTCCGGAAAGTGATCTTTCCTCGCGGCTGAGGCGGAGCGATCCCGCCACCGAGCGATAGGCGCCGTGTTACTGCACTTTCGTGCATGCATGTGCGGCTGAGCATTCGAGCGCCGGAATCGGTTCGTCTGGATCGACGGCGATGCGGTAGAGCAGCTCAGACCGTTCCGCCGCATCACCCTCGCCCGCAACCGCAGACAGCGAGAGGGCGGGCACATCGCAGTTCCACGGCGGCCTGGGAAGCGCTATTTGCGCGAAGCCGTCGGCGTCGGTGACGGGTGGCGGCCAGCCGACCTGGAAGCCATTGTGCGCGAATGGCTCGGCTGCCCACGCGATGACGGTGATCGGCTTGTTGGGCGGGAAGCCGCGGAAGGTCAGGATGACCTCATTGCACCCGCCAGTCGCTGGCTCGATCTCGATCTCCGCAGTTGGAGGCCCGGGAATGTTGAGCATAGTCGTCGCCAGATTGACTGCGGTCGCGTCGTCGACGACTCGGAACTCATAGCGAATGCCCGGCGCGCAGTCCTGAGTGAGCGTCCCGTCGACGCGTACGTTGAGGAATCCGTTCGCCGACGTGTCGGTCGCGAACTGCGCTGTCGGATTGTCGATGCGTTCAACGCGCACGCGGTTCAGCGGCGGTAATCCTCCGGCGCGGACGTACACCGGCTGGTCACAGCCTCGAAGGCCAACGACCTGGGTGAGGAACAGTTCCGGAGTAGGGACAGTCGTGGCCGCCGGCTCCTGAGTGGCTTCAGCCGGCAGAGGTGCCTCAGTCGCGATGAACGCCTGTTCCTGGGGTGCATCGCTTGTCGTTGCGTGTTGCACGCCGGCGTACAGCACGATGACTCCGGCGACCGAGACAGCGACTGCCGCCCCGGTCATGGCCCCTTTTGCCACCCACGCTCCCGGTAAGAGCTGTCGAATCCAGAAGAATGGCGCCGCGAGCGTGAACCGCTGGAGTGCCCTGCGCGACGCCTCGGCTGGCTCCCCGTCCCAGGCGGCGAGCTCGCTCCGGTCGCCCAGATCGAGCTTTGCGAGCATGCTCGACACGTGGCTCTTGACGGTATGGACGCTCACGCCGAGGCGGGTCGCGATCTCGGCATTCGGCATACCCAGGCGGACATGCTCCAACACGCGCCACTCGGCGGGCGTCAGGATGTCCGGGTGCGGCGTGCGGCCTCGCTGATGTCGCCGGAACCAGTACATGGCCCAAGGATAGACCGAGGCCCGCGCAATTTCCTCATTCTCCCCAGAGTCGTCGGGCCGCACTGGTACGCGCGCAACCCATGAACACGCGAGAATGCGGTGCGGGCGTCGCTTCCTTGTCACAACCGAGGACGAGGCCGGCATACTGTTTTGAGCATCGCGATGGAGGTCTGCCGGAAGTGAAGCGGGTCATCACCCGGTACGCCATCCCCGGCGCTGCATTGCTGCTTGTGTTCGCCGTGAGCGGTGTGGTGGTCTTCGCGGTCGCGACGTTCATGCTCGGCGACGATGACGACGCCGGCTCGGGGCAATTGGCGCTCCAGCCGACCGCTACGGCGACGCTCACACCGCGCTCGACCGTGCCGCCGGTCCAGGCCTCGATGACAGCGACCGTGCGGCCCACGACCCTCATGACGACGCCAACCCCGGCGCCGGCCACAGTAGCCACGCTCACCCCCGTCCCGACGCCTCCACCGACGCCACAGCCCACCGAGGCGCCTCCGCCACCGGCTCCGTCCAACTTTGCCGGGACCTGGCGCATCGTCGACACTGTGGTTCAGGGCGCGGGCGCTGGCCAGAGCTTTGCCTTCCAGGTGGTCATCACCCAGTCAGATTCCGAGTTGCGGGGTGGGGCCGGTGGCGCGATCGCGCTCTCCGGCACGGTCGCTGGCAACATCGCCACCGTGCAATTCACGCAGCCAGGCCTCGGCGTCACCGGTATCTTCATCTGGACGCTGAACGCCGACGGCAATGCTACCGGCACCTTCACCAGCTCCGCCTCAAACAGCGGCACGAGTCAGTTGATCCGCCTGCGATAGGGGTAAGTGGAGACCGAGTACCGAGAACGCTTTAGCACGAGGCTGTTCCGCTGTTACGGAATTACTTCCGTACCGAGTGCCTTGCCCACATCAACAAGCCGTCGCGCCGCGCTTATGCCGCCAACGCCCACCATGTCGACGCTTCCGTCTGCGCGTATCGCGATGAACTCGTCCTTCACAGATTGAGACGGGGCGAAACCAACAGCGTCGTCAAATGCGAAGTCACTTGTGATTGTCAGCGTTTTCGTGTCAAACACCGCTATCCGCTCGACAGTCCCATTTGTTGGGTCGGTTCCCAGTCCGATGTAGATCAAGCCATCAGGTGCGCTGGTAACGCGCCCACTCGACTTCACAAGGAGCGACGAATCAGCAATGGGCACCATGGTCGGATCGGTGCTGGCCTGGCGCCGAAACAGCAGTTTCCCGGACGAGAGGATCACGCCGAGACTGCCATTTGGCACCTCGAAGCCAAAGCGCGGGCGCGCCAGTCCTTGCTTGTGTGTAACTTCAGGCTCGAAACCGCCAGCGAGACCGAAGTCCTCGGATGTGACGACTGTCCCGTCCTGTCTGAGGACGAGTACGGTAGGGCGGTTCG
>CAYGHU010000214.1:0-2660 GCA_964349785.1 uncultured Dehalococcoidaceae bacterium
GTACTGGGGGTGGGACCCCGTCGAGAATTCGGCGATCCTTCCGCTGCTGCCGATGACGGCGTTCCTGCACTCGATGATGGTGCAGGAGCGGCGGGGGATGCTGAAGCTGTGGAACCTCGCGCTTGTGGCGGCGGCGTTCGGGCTCGCGGTCTTTGGCACCTTCAATGTCCGCAGTGGACTCGTCGAGTCCGTGCACTCGTTCGCGCAGTCGGAGGTCGGAGCGTACTTCCTCGTCCTGCTGGGCATCGTCATGGTGGTGTCGATCGCACTGCTTGCATGGCGCGCACCGTATCTGAAGCCCGACCACGACTTCGACTCGCTCCTCTCGAGGGAAAGCGGGCTGATCGTCAACAACTACCTGTTCACGGCAATCGTGCTGATCGTACTGGGCGGCACGCTGTTCCCGGTGTTCTCAGAGTTGTTCGACAATTCGCGAATCACCGTGGGCCCACCGTTCTTCAACCGGGTGGTCGGGCCGTTGCTGATCGCCCTTGTAGGGCTCATGGCGATCGGCACGGTGCTGCCATGGCGCAAGTCCGCCGGACGGACCCTGGTGCGCCGTTTCCGGATGCCGGCGTTGCTGTTCATCGCTACATTGGCGACGCTCGCCGCACTGGGCATGCACGACCCATTCGCGCTCGCCGGGACAGCATCGGCCCTAGTGCTGATCTATGTCACGGCCCGTGAGTATGTCCTGGGCGCACGAGGGGCGCACGCGGCGACCGGGGACAACTGGCTGTTGGCGTTCTTCGGGCTCTTCGACCGCGACCGTCGCCGATACGGTGGGTACCTGGTGCACATTGGATTCGCCGTTATGGCCATCGCGGTCATCGGCTCCAACATCTACCAGGAGCAAGTGCGGACGACGGTCGCCCCGGGAGAGTCGTTCCAGGCGGGCGGGAGGACGCTGACATACCAGGGCCTGAGAGAGCGGCCCGGTACCTCGAACGGGGTTGAGACCGAAATCGTGGCACCAGTCACGGTCACGAAGGACGACAAGCAGGTCGCGTACCTCGAACCAGGGCGACGGCTCTTCACAAACTTTCCCGGGCAGCCGACCGGTATCGTGGCTGTGGACACCTCGTTAAGGGACGACCTGTACGTGTTCGTGCAGGGCTGGGACGCGAACGGGGTGGCGGAGTTTCACGTCTTCGTGAACCCGCTCATCGCGTGGCTCTGGATCGGGGGGGCGGTCTACGTAGCGGGTGGACTGATTGCCTTCGCGCCGATCCGTGCGCCAATGCCGGAGCGTCGTGAGTCGACCGCCGACGCGGTACCGCAACGGATATGATGACCCTCGAACGCGGTCGCCGGTACGGCTTGGCCGCCGCGCTGCTGCTGACAGCGATGGCTGCATTCCTGCAGCTCAGAGCGACATCAGCGGGGGCCCAGACCGATATTGACGCGCAGGCACTCGCGATCGAACGGAAGTTGCTCTGTCCGCAATGCACGAACCTCCGCCTGGATATCTGCGAGACTCAGATATGCGTGGACATGCGCGCGGTGATCCGTGAGCGCCTGGAACAGGGGCAGGCGGAGCAAGAGATCGTCGGCTACTTCACGGGTCGTTACGGCGACCGCGTACTGGCGGACATCCCTCGCGAGGGATTCAACCTTGTACTGTTCGGCTGGGTTGGGGGATCGGTGGTGCTTGTGGCCGCGCTGGGCGTCTTCGTGCTGCTGCGCCTCCGGCGGACCGCGACTGTGGCCCCCGCCACCTTCACCGAGGCAGATGACCGTTGGCTGGATGAGCAATTGCCCCACGACCCGAATGTCCGATAGCGGGCGGCTGATGGACTGCTGATGGAATGGCTTGTCTTGACTGTGCTCTCGCTGGTAGCGGTGATGCTGATCGCGCTACCCCGCGCGGCATCTCGCGATGCGGCGACTGAGTTCCACATCGAGGAGACCGCGTTGATCGAGGAGCGCCGGATCCTCCTGTCCGAACTGCGAGAGCTCGACGAGGACGCCGCGGCCGGCCGGATCTCGGCTGAGGACCGGCTGGCCGGTCGGCGCGCACTCGCACCGCGGTTGCGGGTGGTCACGGAGACGTTGCGCTCAGGCGTACAGACGGGCACGCCGGGATGAACATACTTCGCGCGCTGGCGGCGGTGGCAGCGATCGCCGTCTGCGGGTTCACCGCCTCCACGCTCGCTGAGGCGCAGACGCCGCCGCCCGCAGCCCGGGGGTCGGTGAGCGGCGTTGTACGAAACGGCACGCAGGGGGTCAGCACCCTCGATGGCGCCCGGGTGCAACTGCTGGCAATTGGAAGCGATGGACAGGTGACCTCGCAGGAAGTAGACGTGGAGGATGGACGCTTCGGCTTCACGCCTCCGGCTGACCCGCTTGTGACGTATGTGCTGCGCGCGACGTACCAGGGGGTGTCATACTTCGTTGACCCTCCGGTGCTGCTCTCTCCTGAGTTCCTCACGGAGCAACGCGACATCACGGTCTATGAGACAACGGCAGAGCCGCCTGCCCTCCGCATCGACTCGACCGTCGTGTCCGTGCAAGGCCTCGACCGCGCACAGGCACAGCTCTCGTTGCAGCGCGAAGACCAGGTGATCAACCCGGCCGACCGTGTCTACGTAGGAGGCGCCGACGGCATCTCGCTGCGCATTCCCACTCCCGATGGCGTCATTGAGATGGTCGACACCAGC
>CAYGHU010000215.1:0-2613 GCA_964349785.1 uncultured Dehalococcoidaceae bacterium
CGACTTTCGTCTGGGTGGCGCTGACCTTGGTGGTCGGCATCTTGGTCGCGGGTGAATGCGGCGAGGGCCTCGTTGATGACGGCTTCATGCTGGTGACGGCCGGCGAGATCCGCGTATGCCGGGTCCGTGGCCCACTCCGGCTTGCCGATGACAGCGCAGAGCGATCGCCACTCCTCGTCCGTCGCCACCGCGATCGAGACCCACGTTCCCCCGGCTGCCGGGAAGTACGAATGCGGAGCCATGAGGTAATGCCGGTTGCCGGCGACCGTCGCGGTCCGGCCGTTCATCACGTAGTCGATCGTCGTTTCGGCGATCCCCTGAAGCATGGCCTCGCCCTGCGCCAGATCGATGTAGGCGCCCTCGCCCGTCCGCTGGCGTTGGCGCAACGCGACGCAGAGGGCGATGACGGCGTAGATGCCGTTCATGGGATCCATCTCGGACGCGTCCTCAAGCACGCGCTGGTTGTCCGGATAGCCGATCAGGGATTTCCCGCCGTACAGGGCCGTGAGCGACGGCGCGTACGTGAGCGCGTCCCTCCATGGCCCGGTCTGCCCGGCGGCGCTCATCGACATCATGACGAGGCGCGGGTTGACGGTGCGAAGCGTCTCGTACTCGAGCTTGAAGTTGCGCATGACCCGGGCCGCGAAGTTCTCCACGAGTACATCGACATGCGGGAGCACTCGTTTGAAGAGGTCGATGCCTTCGGGCTTGAGGAAGTTCAGCGTAATCGACTCGCGGTTGCGCGAGATGTCGGTGTATTCGCGCACCGAACGGTCGTAGTCGAGCGGGATGAAGTTCCCGAAGCGGTCTTCGCTGAGCACGTCGACCGACCGTGAGCGGACCTCGATCACACGGGCGCCGAAGTCGGACAGCAGATGCGACACGGTCGGGCCAATCCACACCCGCCCGAGATCGAGCACTACCAGCCCTCGCAACGGCTGGATACCCGTACCGTCGGTCATGACCTCTCCCGTCCAGATCCGGCGCCGGAGCTCAAATCGTCCCGCTTCGCTCAAGCTCAGCCATCGTGTCCTCGTCGATCCCGAGATCCTGCAACACCTCGGCGGTGTGCTGTCCGAGGGCCGGAGCGGGATGGCGCAGCTGCCAGCCGTTGAATGAGGTCTTGACGGGCGCCCCGGGATACTTCCACTTCCCGGCGACGGGATGGTCGACCTCCACGAAGTATTCGCGCTCCTTCAACTGATCGGACTCCACGACATCGGCGATGGTATTGATCGGATGGAATGGCAACTTCTCGCGCGTGAAGATCTCGACGAGCTCGGCCTTCGTGCGGGCAGCCAGCCAGGGCAACATGACCGCCTCGATCTCGGGTTCGTGGAGCTGCCGGTGCTGGCGATCGGAGAAGGCGGGGTCCATCAGCGCCGGGACGCCGAGCACCCGTGCGAATTGCTCCCAGTGCCGGGCCATCGGGCAGAAGACCTCGACGTAGCCGTCCCTGCAGGGGTAGACGCCCCACGGGACGACGACCATCGATTTGAATCCGTTGCGGCTGGGGAATGGCCGCCCCTCGAAGATCATCGCGTTGAGCGAGAGGCCGTTCATGAGCTGCGCTAGGCAATCCATCCCGGAGATATCGATGTATTGCCCGGGCGCACCCTGCATATCGCGCGCCATCACCGCCAGCATGGTCGCCCCGGCGGCGTTGAGCCCCATCAGGGAATCGATCTCGCTCAGCGGCTTGTTGAGCGGCTCGCGGTCCGGTTCGCCAAACTTGACCGCCTGGCCGGCGCCCCCCCAGACGTTGATGTCGTAGGCTTTCCAGCGCGCCCGTGGCCCGGAGTCGCCGAACGGGGTGAGCGCTGTATAGATGAGTCGTTCGTCGCCAGCCGCACGCACGTCCTCGTAGGTCAGTCCGAGTCGCTCGCGCGTGGGCAGGTCGAGGTTCGTGATGAAGATGTCGTGTCGCCCGACGAGCTGCTTGAGCAGATCGAGGCCGCGCGGTGTCCGGTAGTCGAGGGTGATGGAGCGCTTGTTGGCGTTCAGGAAAAGGTGCAGCCCGGACGTCTCACGGGAGACGTTACTGCCGGGGAAGGGGCCGTATCGCCGGACGGAGTCGCCTGCGGGGAGCTCAACCTTGAGGACTTCGGCGCCGAAATCGGCCAGCAGCTTGCCGCAGTGCGCGCCGCTGATGAAATCGCCCACCTCAAGCACACGGATATCGTCCAGCGCCTGCATCTGGATGGGGCCCCTCTAGTTTGCGCTCGCCCCTCGCACGAGGGCGTTCTACCCCCGCGCAACTTCCCATCACCCCTCGCGAACGCGTCGTTCGTGGCGTCGAGGCACGGGAGAGCGAACGAAATGTATCACGATTGTCAATGCGGTATTGGCCAAAGACTCTGCAGTCGTAGGTCGAAATAGCTGAGTGAGGCGAGCAGAAGTGTCCGGCCTCCCGAAGGCCCTGCTTGTCCGAAGCCGAGCCGATGGAGAGACTCCATCTAAGGGGCGCGGTCGACCTCATCGAGTTTGCGCTGAGCCACAGGTACTGTACGTCTCCGGCCCCCATGGCCCGCAGTTGCAGCCGCAGCGTCGGAGGCAACGCCATCACTCCCGTGCTCGTGACCGCGACAATGACAGGCGTGGCGATCAGCGCCT
>CAYGHU010000216.1:0-2577 GCA_964349785.1 uncultured Dehalococcoidaceae bacterium
ACATACGAGATGGTCGATACCTCGCGGGCACGCTGGCCGGAGGCGCGCATCGTCGGCTACAAGACGGACGTGACTCCAGAAGAGCAGGCGCGGCTGTACGGTGAGCGCCTGTGGGAGCGTGACCCGGACCTGTGCTGCGAGATCCGCAAGGTCGAGCCGAACCGGCGCGCGCTCCAGGGGAAGCGGGCCTGGATCTCAGGCCTCCGACGCGACCAGTCCAGCGACCGCGGCGCCACACTCGCCGTGCAGTGGGATGCGAAGTTCGGCCTCGTGAAGGTCAACCCGCTCATCAACTGGGACGAGAAGCGTGTCTGGGCCTACATCTTCAAGTACAGCGTGCCGTACAACCCGCTGCATGACCGTGGCTACCCAAGCATCGGCTGCACAAACTGCACGAAGGCAGTGAATCCGGGCGACGATCCACGTTCCGGCCGGTGGGCAGACACCGACAAGAACGAGTGCGGCCTGCATACCGCGCCGTAGCACCGATCAGGAGGACAACCATCATGGACAAGGTTGTGCATTTCGAGGTAGCCGCTGACGACCTCGATCGAGCGAGGAAGTTCTACGAAGACGTCTTCGGGTGGCAGATGATGCACGTCCCGGAGGTCGAATACACGATGATCAACACTGTTGAGGTCGATGAACAGCAGCTGCCGAAAGAACCTGGCGCCATCAACGGCGGCATGTACAAGCGCGGCACGCCCGGCGAACCGACGAGCATCGTCATCAGCGTGCCTTCGATCGACGAGCACCTCAAGAAGGTGCAGTCAGCCGGCGGCAGCGTCGTCGAACCGAAGCAAGAGATCCCGAACATAGGCTATACCGCCCGCTTCCGGGACACCGAAGGCAACCTCGTCGGGCTCTGGGAAGACCTGCCGCAGTAGGCCAGGTCAAACAGCTCCGTTTCGTTCAGAAGGGATCATCGTGGGACAGCAGGGATTCGTCGTGTGGTTTACCGGGCTCTCCGGGGCAGGTAAATCCACGCTTGCGGAACAACTCGCGCCGGTGCTACGCGAGCGCGGCATCCCCGTCGAGATCCTCGACGGGGATGAGGTGCGCACCAACCTCTCCAAAGGCCTCGGTTTCTCGAAGGAAGACCGTGACACCAATATCCTCCGTATTGGTTATGTCGCTAAACTCCTTGCGCGCAACGGCGTCTGCGTCATCACCGCCGCCATCTCTCCCTACGCGGACATCCGTCAGCAGGTCCGGGATTCGGTCGATAACTTCATCGAGGTGCACGTGGACTGCTCCATCGATGAGCTATCCCGGCGCGATGTGAAAGGCCTGTACGCCAAGGCGCTCCGTGGCGAGATTCAGAACTTCACCGGCGTCTCCGACCCGTACGAGGCCCCCGAGCAACCCGAGGTGCGCGTGAACTCCGAGCACCAGAGTGAAGAGGAGTCGCTGGACGCCATCCTCTCCTACCTGGAGCAGCACAACCTCGTCCCGGCGGCCGCCCGTGCCTGATCTCATCGCCCCACACGGAGGACGGCTCAACGAACGTCTCATCACGGGACCCGAGGCTGCTACCCTCGCGGATCGTGCCCGGTCGCTGCCGGCGGTCACACTCGACAATCGCCAGGTCACTGACCTTGAGTTGCTCGCGGTAGGAGCCCTGAGCCCGCTGGACGGCTTCATGGGAAAGGCCGACTACGACCGCGTGGTCGACGACATGCACCTCGATTCCGGCGCGGTCTGGAGCGTCCCGGTCACTCTCAGCGTTGACGCCAGCGAGGCACACTCGTTGATTGGTAAAGAGGTGGCGCTCGCCACGCCAGAGGGCACCCTGCTCGGCGTGATGGAGGTAGCTGAGGCGTACGACGCTGACCGCCCTCGAGAGTCCCTCAAGGTCTACCGCACCGACGACCGGGCACATCCGGGCGTCGAGGCCATTTACGCCCAGGGCAACACGCTGATCGGCGGCTCCGTGCGTGCCTTCGCGCTGCCGCCCAACCCAGAGTTTCCCGAGTACCGTCTCACGCCCGTGCAGACCCGCGCTCATTTCGCCGCACAGGGTTGGCGCACGGTAGTCGGCTTCCAGACCCGCAACCCCGTCCATCGTGCGCATGAATACCTGCAGAAAGTGGCCCTCGAGACGATCGACGGACTGCTGCTCCACCCGCTCGTCGGCGAAACCAAAGAAGGCGACACTCCCGCCGACGTGCGCATGCAGTGCTACCGCGTACTGCTCGACAATTACTATCCGGATGATCGGGTGCTGCTCTCCGTGTTGCCCGCCTCGATGCGCTATGCAGGCCCACGTGAGGCGATCTTCCACGCGATCATGCGGCAGAATTATGGCTGCTCACACTTCATCGTCGGCCGCGATCACGCCGGCGTGGGCGATTACTACGGCACCTACGACGCCCAGACGATCTTCGATGAGCTGGCTGCGGGCGAGCTGGCGATCACGCCGCTCAAGTTCGAGCACTCCTTCTATTGCCGGGCCTGTGACTCGATGGCCAGTTCGCGCACGTGCCCGCACGGCGGCGAGCACCACGTCATCCTGTCCGGCACGAAAGTGCGGCAGATGCTCGCCGCGGGCGAAGTGCCGCCCGCCGAATTCTCGCG
>CAYGHU010000217.1:0-2576 GCA_964349785.1 uncultured Dehalococcoidaceae bacterium
GATTGAGGGCGAGGAGCTGGTGCTGAGCCTGCACCCGCATGCCATCGTGGTCGTGCCGCCGGGGCTGGTGGGCGTGCTGGTGCTGGTGGGGTGGGCGCTGCTGCTGCCGAACCTGCCGGACGGGGGCGCGGGCAGCGCGCTGTTGTGGGGGCTCCTCGGCGGTGGGGTGCTGCTGCTGATCTGGTTTCCGGTGCGGGCGTACCTCAGGTGGGTGAACTCATACTTCGTTGTGACGAGTGACCGCGTGATCCACCGCCAGGGGATCATCGGCAAGTACTCGATGGAGATCCCGCTGGAGGCTGTGAACGACGTGCGGTTCAATCAGACCGTGTTCGAGCGGCTGATCGGTGGGGGCGACCTGATCATCGAGTCGGCGGGCGAGGCGGGGCGGCAGGCGTTCTCGGACATCCGCCACCCGGAGAAGGTGCAACGCACGATCTACGAGCAAGGCGAGTTGAACCAGCAGCGTATGAACCAGGGTGGGGGCGCCGGGGGCCGCGGTGGCTCCTCGGTGGACGACCTGGAGCGGCTGGCGGACCTGCACGACCGCGGCGTACTGACGGCCGAGGAGTTTGCGGCGGAGAAGCGCCGCCTTCTCGGGTAGCTCGCGCGCATGCCTCGGTGGACCCGCGCGAGGAGCGACGGTGGCGGACCGCTGCATTGCGCGGCGTCCGAGGGGCTTCGTACACTGGAAGGCGAGCCCTCGTAGCTCAGTGGATAGAGCACCGGCCTCCGGAGCCGGTGGCGCAGGTTCGAGTCCTGCCGAGGGTACCATCACATGTTGTCCGCTCCCGCCGGGGACGTTGTTGCGTCGCCAGAGGACTAGGTGCTGGCGATCCGCTGCATAGCGGCGCGCCACGGAAGGGCCGGGGATGAGCGACGAACGCAGGCGGCAGCAGCGGCGCGAACGTCAGCGCCGCCGGAGTACGAGCCGGCCACCAGCGCAACCCGTGCCAGCGGGGGGGATGGAGCTGCCGGGGGTGTTTGGCTGGGTGCAGCGAAATGGCCGGTTCTTTGCGTTGCTCGGTATGGTGGTCCTGCTCTTGAGCCTCGGTGGTGGGTTCCTGCTGCAGCAAACGAATAGTACTTCCAACTCGAGCACGGACAATCCGACGCCGGTGCCGACGATGAGCGCGACGGCCACAGCCACGGCCACTGCGACGTTCGGGCCGACCGGGACGCCCAGTCCGGACGGGGTGTATCGCCGGTACACCGGCGCACCGCCGATGCAAATCGATGAGCACGGGAAGTATGAGGCGCTGATCCGCACGGAGAAGGGCGATATACGCGTGCAGCTGTTGCCCGAGTCGTCTCCGGAGCATGTAAACAACTTTGTGTTCCTCGCCAAGACTGGCTTCTTCAACGGGCTGACGTTCCATCGCGTGCTGCCCGGGTTCGTCGCGCAGGCAGGCGACCCGCTGGGCAATGGCACGGGCGGGCCGGGCTATACGCTGGAGTCTGAACTGAACAGCCTGCCGTTCGACGCGGGGGTCATCGCGATGGCGGCCGGAGCGCAGGGCGTGAGCGGTTCGCAGTTCTTCATCACGATGGAGCCGCAACCGGCGCTCAAGGACAATGGGTTCAATGCGTTCGGCCGTGTGACCGAAGGCCTCGATGTGGTGAAGGCGCTGACCACCCGCGACCCGCAGAAGCCGGACCAACCGCCGGGTGACCGCATCCTGAAGGTCGAAATCGTCGAAAAGGGGAACTAGATGTCTGCCCAGTACGAGGCGCCGCCGGAGATGGTGATCGACGCGGCTGGGAAGTACGCGGCCGTGCTGCATCTGGAGCGAGGCGATGTCACGCTCCGGCTTCTGCCGGAGGTCGCACCGCAGTCGGTCAACTCGTTCGTATTCTTGGCTCGCGAGAGGTTCTACGACGGCTGTACGTTCCATCGCGTGATACCGGGCTTCGTCGCGCAGGCCGGCGACCCGACGGGTAGCGGCAGCGGCGGTCCGGGCTACCGCGTCCCCGATGAGCTGTCTGACCGGCCGTTCGTGGCCGGGACCGTGGGGATGGCGAACGCTGGGCCAAACACGAATGGCTCGCAGTTCTTCATTGTCCTTGATGCTGCGCCGCACCTAACGGGGCGGTACACGCTATTCGCGGAGGTGGAGTCTGGGATGGATGTCGCCCTGGCGATCACTCCTCGGGAGCTGGGCGTGGGGCAAGCGCCGGCGGGCGATGAGATTAAGTCGATCGAGATCGTCGAGGGGTAGGCTCGCGCCGCCGTCCGGATGCGGACGTTATGTGCGTGCGTGCGGATCGCTGAGCGCCGCGCGCTTTTCGGCGTACATCATCGTGGCGAGCGAAGGGACGAACGCCGCGAAGGCGACGAGTGACGGCAGCACGAAGCCGCCGATGAGCAGCAGCAATCCGATGGCGATCGAGAACGCCATGCCGAGGATCGTGGCGATCCTGACGACGAGGATGTAGGCAGGGATTCCTTCGGGCATTTGACTGAGGTGATCGTACCAATCGGCTGGCCGGGCGACAACGACCCATGTGAAGCGTTTGTAGTGGTCGGGGTGCACAGATTCGAACTGTGGGCCTCTGCGTCCCAAACGCAGCGCTCT
>CAYGHU010000218.1:0-2551 GCA_964349785.1 uncultured Dehalococcoidaceae bacterium
CCAATATACCACCCGCCTCATGAAATGTCAACTATTTATTGGCCGACATAATAACAGGAGCGGCCTGCGCACGCGACCGGTCGCCGGTAGAGGCGCCTGCGTCAGAAGCGGAGCCCTATCGTGTTACCCATACGGGTCAGCCGTACCTCGCTCGTGGCACTCGCGTGCCGGTGGACGACACGATTCACCTCCTGCCGGCACCCTACGACCCCGCTCGCGATGGCCCGCTCGGGACCGGATCTGGAATCTCGCGCGCCGACTTCCGCTCAATACGGTCACTTCCGCGTCGAAACCTCCGTCGATCGGTCACCACGCCACCAAGTGCGGGGGGTACCGATGGACACGCTGGGATTGGACTTCACGAAGGCCGCGGCGTGTACGCTTCCGTGTCGGCGGGTAGGAATATCTCGATTCGACCGGAGTGGGCCGACTTTTTCCTCCTCTATGCGCCGACGCATCTACCGCATGGTGGATCGTGTCTCGAAGTCACCACTGTCCACTGGCGAGGTCACTATCCCTATCCGAACAACATGATCGGCCTATGGGACTGGTGCATACCCGACGCGAACACCTTCGCCGCGTACATTAATTTGGATGACTGGTTCGTCCGGACGAAGTACCTTCGGGAGTACACCGACGAGTTTGGGAGGACTCGCGAGGTATATATGATGTCCGTGGTGGCATCGAACCCGAATGGCGCCGACTTCTCGGATGATACATGGACCCTGGTCATGTACAATTTCGGGACAGGTGCATGGGAGGCCATGTACGCTTCATCCGGAGTTGCGAATGACCTTATCGAGGCGCTCGGCGGTCCGAATCCGCGAGGCTGGTCAATGTGGGAGTCGAAGGGCCTCAATCTCGCTGGTTGTCCGATTATCCCCTCGCAGACGGCGCAGAACCTCCAAGTCCGGGTTGGCTCAACTTGGCAACTACCGTCGTTTGGCGATGTCTTCGAGCTTGGCTACTTCAGCTCATGTGGTTTCGATCTCATCTTCCCAAACGGAACGCCGTATTCTTGGATCGCCCTTACACCGGTGATGTAGCCCGAGGCGAGTTTGCTCCGGGGCGCGGAGAATCGGTTTGCGCCTGGGAGCCTCCTCCAACGCGAGCAGAATCCCATGTGGATATTGGTTCGGACAGCGAGTGTATATACCGCCTTGATGATGGTCGTGGGTTGCGGCAAGGACCCTCAGCCGCTCGAACTCCCGTCTCGGAGCACCGTGCAGATCATCTCGGGACTTGTCGTAGATGACCTTGGCGTTCCCGTCGGCGGCGCCTCGGCCCGCATCAGTGGCATTCGAAATGGGTTGATGACGCCGCCGGTCGCGACGATTGCTGGCTGCTCTGGATACCTCTTTGTCGTCGATTCCGTGCGGATGTCGACCGCCAGCGGACGCTTCGTCGGACGGGTGACCTTCGGCCCAGCAACTCCCGCACTGTGCGTCGGAATCGATGTGACCCCTCCGTCGGGAAGCGGTTTGCTCAGCACGTCCGTCTCGGTGCTTGAAGTGGAACCCTCCAAATCAACCGCGGCGCCGGAGACGACATATGTGACGGTTCGACTCGGGCGCAACTGAACTGGTCACATCACGGTTGACGACGGTCCGGTCGAAAGGTCGGACTGTCGTCTGATCCCGTCGTCGAGAGAATGCCCTGTAGCCGCGCTTCGTCGATGTTGGCGCCGCTGACGATGGCGACGATCGGCGGGGTCAGGTGACGCAGGCGGCCCGAGCGCAGTGCCGCCACGCAGACCGCGCCCGACCCTTCGGCGCGGATGCCTTCGGCGAGCCAGAGCCAGGCGATGGCGCTCGCAATCTCGTCCTCGGTCACGGTCATGATGGACTCGAGCGTTGCCTGCCCGATGGCGAGGGCGTCGTCGTCCACCTGTCCGGCGAGGCCGTCGGCAAGGGTGGGGAGGTTCTCGATCTCGATCACGCGTCCGGCCTCGATGGCGCGCGCCATGGCGTCCGTGCGCTCGCTCTGCACGCCGACTATTCGCACCTGCGGCGCCTCGCTCAGCAGGAACGCGCCGACACCGCCGAGCAACCCGCCGCCGCCGACGCAGACGAGCATGGTCTGCAGCGACGGGAGTTCCTCGAGCACCTCGCTTCCCACGGTGCCCTGGCCGGCGAGCAGCGGGACGCCGAGGCACGGATGCAGGAACGTCGCCCCCGTTTCCTTGGCGTAGGCGCGCGCCCGCACCATGGCGTCGTCGTAGTCGCTCGCTTCGTCGAGCACGCGCGCGCCGCGCCGCGCGATCCCTTCCTTCTTCACGGCAGGGGCGTTCGACGGAACGAAAACGGTCGCCGCGATTCCCAGCCGCTGGGCCGCCTCGGCGACGCCGAGTCCGTGATTGCCCGCGCTGGACGCGACGATGCCGCGCGCGCGTTCGTCGCTCGTGAGGAGCGAGAGCGCATTGAACGCGCCGCGCACCTTGAACGATCCCGTGAGCTGCTCCGACTCCAGCTTCAGGTAGACGTCGCCCCCCACGAGATCAGAGAGCGCCTCGGACCGGCGCAACGGCGTGCGCACGGCGACGCCGCGCAGG
>CAYGHU010000219.1:0-2533 GCA_964349785.1 uncultured Dehalococcoidaceae bacterium
CTCGTGCCCCGCCCACGCGGAGCCGCCCGTTCGTCACTCCGAAACGAGTTCCAGGGATTACGCGGTCAACGGGACTCCTGGGTTTGCGACCGCCGTTCACTCGAAATGCTCACCGCACTTGACTGGAGGACTGAGATGCCAGGCCACATCCGAAGCCGCGGCAAGCGGAAAGACGGCACGACCCGCTGGCAGGCCCGCTACACCGACCCATCCCGCGGCGGTACGCACAAGATCGAGCGGACGTTCCGCATCAAGCAACAGGCCGAGGACTGGCTCGTTCAGCAACGAGCCGGTGTTCTGCAAGGTGCACACATCGACCCACGCCAGAGCGATCGCCCGTTCGCGGACGTGCTCGCCGCGTGGCGGGAGTCGTGGAACGGGCGGCTGTCACCGACGACCGAGCGCCGCTACGAGTCGATCCTCGACAAGTACCTTACGCCCGAGTTCGGTACGACGCCCATCGGCCGCATCACGCATGAGGTGGTGCAGCGATACATCAACCGGCTCTCGATGGGCGGCTCCATCGCGCCCGGCACCGTGCGCAACGTCTATGCCGTACTGCGAACCGCAATGGCGAAGGGAGTGCGGCTTGGAATGGTCAAGATCAACCCGTGTACGGACATCGATCTTCCCCGCGCCCGGCGTGAGGAGATGCTGTTCTTGACGGGTGACGAGGTCCGCGCTGTGGCCGAGACGATCGACTCGCACTATCGAGTACTCATCTACATGGCGGCGTACACGGGTCTACGCGCGGGTGAACTCGGAGGGCTCCAGCGTCGTGACGTCGACCTGTTGCGCGGAGTCGTCCATGTGCGGCGGGCACTCAAGGACGTGAACGGGCGTCTGGAGCTCGGCCCCACCAAGACACACGCGCAGCGCACGATCGCTCTGCCGGGGTTCCTGAAGGTCATGCTTGCTCACTACCTGGTGCAGCCGGCAGCCGATTCCGGGCCTGACGCGCCCGTGTTCACGATGAAGGGCGGCGGGCCACTTCGTCACGGACTCGTCTACAACCGCTACTTCCGTCGAGCTGTGGCCGGGTACGAGCTTCGTGGAAAGAAGGTACCGGGTGCCCTCCCGGCCGCTAAGCACGGGCTCCGTTTCCACGACCTGCGTCACACTTGCGCGGCGCTCAGCATCGCCGCTGGCGCGCACCCTAAATTGATCGCATCGCGCCTCGGCCACTCAACTATCCAGATCACGCTGGACCGCTACGGCCATCTCTTCCCATCAGTCGAGCAGGCCCTCGCC
The DNA here is from genome assembly GCA_964349785.1 of uncultured Dehalococcoidaceae bacterium. Classification (GTDB taxonomy): domain Bacteria; phylum Chloroflexota; class Dehalococcoidia; order UBA2979; family UBA2979; genus JAIBBD01. The sequence continues at coordinate 1,252 of CAYGHU010000219.1, forward strand.
GATGCGCTGGACGCGGCGTTTGGCGACCTCGACCCCACGAAGGCATCCCGTCCGGACGCGAGGGGGCGGGCATGATTTCAAGGAGGACTGCGGAGGCGGCATCTCTTCGATTGCGAGAGGTGATCGATCGGGCCGCGAGTGTCCCCGAAGTCGACTCGCTGCCGATGGAAGTCTTCTGCGCGCTTCTGACTGCAGACGCCCTCCTGGACGTTCCGACTACTGAAGGTATTGCAGATGCACGTACCCTTCTCTGCTGGGTGGCCGACGGCTGCATCGCTGCCTCATCGACCTCGGCCCGTCTTCACGCCGACGACCGCACCACTGCGCTGGCTGTGCTTGAAACACTCGATGCGACCCGTACTGGCCGACCGGCGGTCGACCTACGCTAGGCGGGTGCCCCGTGGCCGAGCCGACATTGCCAATACGGCCTTGCGAATCTTCCTACAGGAGATGGGTGCCGCATACGATGAAGCGCGTGGGCTCCCCGTCTACGACGGGAAGAGACACTTCGTGAGCATCCGCGAGTTCTTCGGCGAGCGCTGCTGCTACTGCGGCGACGATCTCCGGGCTGGTCGGATGGCTCAGGACCACCTCATCCCCATGAACAAGACCAGCCTCGGACTCCACGCCTGGGGCAACGTTGTGCCTGCCTGTCAGGACTGCAACGCGAAGAAGCAGGGGCGCGAGTGGCACGCGTACCTCGTGCAGAGAGCTGGCGTGGACGCGAGCGAGCGATATCAGCGCGTCACGGAGTTCGTGTCTCACCACAAGTACGATCCCGACCTGACCAACCTTCGCGCAGTTGCTGAAGAGCTGTACGACGAGGTCGGTGTCTTGTCGATGACCCTCGTCACGATGAAGGTCAAGCGCGTGCGCGGCCGTCTGTAGGTTGACCCCGGTCGAGTCGAACATGCGCGCGCTGCGATGCGAACCGCCTGACGCGCCGCTAAGGGCAACCTGGCCGGAGGGTGGCGCTGCCGTGAGGAGACCGTCCGACATCGGCGTAATGATCAGTCTGATGCGAACGCATGTTCGTCAAGCCGAGGTAAGCACTAGTCTTGCTGACGTGCCCGAGCAGCTGCCCATGGTCGATCTCTTCGCCGGGGCAGGAGGCCTCTCCCTCGGTCTGAGCCGAGCGGGGTTCCACCCGATCGAGGCCGTCGAGTCGGATGCCGACGCGTGCGCTACGTACGCGGCGCTCCACCCGAAGGTGCGGATAGCCCCGACCCGCATCGAGAATGTCAAGTTCCGACGCCTCCGCGGGAACGTGTCACTGTTGGTT
>CAYGHU010000220.1:0-2284 GCA_964349785.1 uncultured Dehalococcoidaceae bacterium
ATGACATGCTGCGCCCGGCGATCATGTCCGGAATGCTCTCCGACATGCTGACCGCGAGCATGGCGAAGCACTCCCGAACACTGACTGAGAACCGCTACTTCAACGGTCACCCCGACCTAATCGTGCGAGGCGTGTATGCGGGGAATGCGGTTCTCGCGGGGACTGAAGGCGTCGAGATCAAGACGACGCGCAAGGCTGGCGCGGCGGTGGACACGCACGGTGGCCGTGACCAATGGCTCTGCGTCTTTGTGTACGAGATCGACAATCTGACCGAGCCAGCGACGGATCGCAATCCGATGCGGTTCGTCGAGGTCTACATCGGGGAGGTCAAGGTTGCCGACTTCCGACGCAACGCTCGCGGTGAGTTAGGGACTCGGACGGCCACGCTCAACCGCAAGGGCATCGCTCGTTTCCGATTGGGCTGGGTCTACCGCGCCTGAGGACTTTTGAGGCAACCCGGCGAATTATGGGGCAGGCGCTAGTTCTGAGGCAAAGCCCCCCGCTGGGGGCGAGGGGGAGTCTGGGAGACGCTGGGGCGTTACTGCTAAAGCTTATTGAAATACAGGCCTGTCCTGGCAAGCCTTATTTAGTCTGTGGCCGTTTTCTGAAATGGGCCGCGCGGAACCATCGGGAGTGCAATTGGACGTGACTGCCCTGGGCGGGGGGCCGTAGGTTCAGCCGGAGTCGCGTGCTACCATGATGGTTCCCAGGCCGGGGGGCGAGGAGTGAAGCGTCGTGCGCGAGATGGCGGTGTTTACGGGCAACGCGCACCGCGAGTTCGCCGAGGCGGTCTGCAGGCACCTTGAGATGCCGCTGGGGCAGTGCGAGGTGTTCGACTTTTCGAATGAGAATATCTTCGTGCGGTTCCTGGAGAACATCCGGGAGCGGGACGTGTTCCTCATCCAGCCGATCGTGCCCCCGGTGAACACCCGGCTGATGGAGCTGCTGATCATGATCGACGCCGCGAAGCGGGCCTCGGCGGGCCGCATCACGGCGGTGATCCCGTACTATGGATATGGCCGCTCCGATAAGAAGGATCAGCCGCGTGTGCCGATCACGGCGCGTCTCATCGCGAACTTCATTGAGGTGGCGGGCGCGAACCGCGTGCTGACGGTGGACCTGCACGCCGGGCAGATACAGGGGTTCTTCAACATCCCGCTGGACGAGTTGACGGCGTTGCCGTTGCTGGCGGAGTACTTCCATTCGCTGCATCTTCCGGCGGCGACGGTCGTGGCGACGGACGTCGGGGGGGCGAAGGGCGCTCGCGACGTGGCCGCGCGGCTGGCGTGCGACCTGGCGATCGTGGACAAGCGCCGGGTGGACAACGATGAGCATGCCGAGGCGATGACGCTCATCGGCGATGTGCGGGACCGCGATTGCATCATCGTGGACGATGAGATTCTGACGGGCGGGACGGTGTTGTCCAGCGTCCGGCTGTTGCGGGAGCGGGGAGCGCGTTCGGTGTACCTGTCGTGCGTGCACCCGATTTTCGCGCCCAAGGCGTACGAGGTGCTGGACACGCCTGAAGTCGCGGAGCTGGTGTTTACGGACACGGTGCCGTTGCGCCAGCCATTCAAGCAGGTGCCGACGCGGACGCTTTCCATGGCGCCACTGATCGGCGATGCGATGCATCGTATTCATACCGGCGGTTCGGTCGGGGAGCTGTTTCTCTAGGCAGTCCTCGGAGGAACGGCGGCGAGGAGCAAGCATGCTCAACGTATTCAAGAAGCTGGTCGGAGACGCGAACGAGCGTGCGCTCAAGGAATTCTGGCCGCTGGTCGGCGACGTGAACGACCACGCCGAAGAGATGGCTGGCCTGGATGAGGCGGGGCTGCGGGCGGTGACCGAACGGCTGCGCGCACGCCTCGACGGGGACGAAGACCTGGACGACGTGTTGCCGGAGGCGATGGCCGCGATCCGCGAGGCGATCGCCCGCGTGACGGGCGAGCGCGCGTACGACGTGCAGGTGCTGGGCGCCGTCGCGCTGCACGAGGGCAATATCGCTGAGATGAGGACCGGCGAGGGCAAGACGCTGGTGGCGGCGCTGGCGCTGTACGTAAACGCCCTCGAAGGGGAGGGCGCGCACCTCGTCACGGTGAACGACTATCTGGCGCGGCGTGACGCGCAGTGGTACGGGCCGGCACTGCACATGCTGGGGATGCGCATCGGCGTGCTGCAGCATGACTCTGCGTACGTGTACACGCCCGAGGAGGTCTCGCAGGTCGCGGGCATGGAGCACCTGCTGCCGGTACCTCGGCGGGAGGCGTACGCGGCGGACATCACG
>CAYGHU010000220.1:2294-2517 GCA_964349785.1 uncultured Dehalococcoidaceae bacterium
CGGGACAACATGGCGCAGACGGCGGAGGACAAGGTGCAGCGCACGCGGCACTTCGCCATCGTCGACGAGGCGGACAGCGTGCTGATCGACGAGGCGCGGACGCCGCTCATCATCTCCGGGCCGCAGGAGGACGACCTTTCGGTGTACCCGCGCTTCGCACGCCTGGTGCCGACGCTGACGCGGGACGTCCATTACACGGTGGACGAGCGCACGCGATCGGTGC
>CAYGHU010000221.1:0-2504 GCA_964349785.1 uncultured Dehalococcoidaceae bacterium
TGATCAGATGGTCCTTGTGAACGGCTCTCTGACCGCAATAGGCGCACTGGCTCATCATTCTTACTTTCTTCACTTACAGGGACTTACAGGCAGGGTTTCTAAGAAAACCCCCTGTAAGTAAGTCCACTTACACCCTGTAATTACACCTGTAAGTTTCCATAACTAACTGACTTCCTCGTCCGTGCGATCCGAGTACAGCGCGTACTTCAACGCCGCGCCGACCTGCTGGATCTTCTCCACGTCCCCGCGCTTCACCAACTGGTGCAGCCTCGACCGGACGGTGGCTTCCTTGATACCCGTCGCCTCGATGATCTCCCCCACCGTCACGGCTTTCCGCGCCTCAAGGATGGCCGTCTTGATCCGCATCGAGTCCGGCACCGATTCCTCGAAGCCCGGCAAGTCTCTGATGTCGGCGCGTTCGCAGTAGATCGATGTCGGCTCGCTCACGTCCGGCGCAAACGTGAACTTGAAGCCCTGCGCCGGATACCGCCCGAGGTTGCACTTCTCCAGCGATGCCACCAGCGAGAGCGAGTTCGTGCCTTCTTCCATCGCGCCCTTGATCCGCCACGTCGCCCGCGCCGAGTTCTCGAAGTACACCGACCCATAGGGAGCGGTGGCTTCGGAGTTCTTCGGGATGTGGTCGATGCAGACCACCGAGCAGCCCCAGCTTCGCATCGCCTCGAACATCCGCGTGGCGACCTCCTGGGCGTTCTTATCGCCGCCGCAGGCATAGCCCAGCGAGTCAACGACGACGAACTTGATGCCCTCCCTGTCAACGTAGCGGGCTATTGACTCGCCCTCGTGGTAGAGCGGAGAGACGCATCTGCGGTAGTGAATGTCCGGTAAGCCGATGCCGTGACCCTGTGCCAAGAGCGAGGCTTGCGACTTCCACATGCCCGCGTCGAGTTCCCAATCGCACACCAGCACCGGCCCCGGCTCGAGTGGGAGGCCGATCACGTCCAGCCCACTGTGGACGCCCATCGCCGCCGCCGTCGCCAGCAGCGACTTCCCCGACCCGCCTTTGCCGAACCAGATCACCGGGAAGCCGTCGAAGGCCAGCGGGTGAATGCGGAACCGCGACCCCACCTTGTCAGGAACCTCGGTAATCCGCACCGTCGGAGCGCCTTCGGCCAACTCGTCAATGACGTGGTTAGATGCGCGTTCGAGGATCTCCGTCCAGTCCGGCACGTCCGGGCAGCGTTCGCGCAGATGCCGCGCCATATCCCGCCGGGCGTTCACCCCGTCCAGCTTGAACGTGCCGGCGTACAGCCGAGACGGTCCGGGCCACGCCGACCGCACATCCAGCCTGCCGCGGACGGACTCCTTGTCCACGACGAGGCGGGTGAAGGTCAGCGATACCTTGCACTCCTCGAAGCCCAGAACGTGGGCATCACCCTCGCGTTTGGCGACAAAGCTATAGACGCTCAACGCGCCCTCTGACGCCGTGCCTCGGCTTCCATGCGCGCCTGTTCCAGCGCGTCCGTGCGCTGCTTCTGGAAGTCGCGTTCGTTAGGAACGGCGATCGTCACCGGCGGGCACTGATGCAGGAACGGAAACCCTGGCGGGTCGAACTTCCTGCTATCGCCGCAATGGATCACTTCGTCGCCACATACACACGTCATCGAGGCTCCCTCCCATCGACCCAGAAGCTGAACGCCGCCCGCTGCCACACGCGCAACCACGCAGGCGATAGCTCGGCCTCATGCTCCAGGCACAGCCGGATCAATCTGCCGGCTTGCTGACGGTGCATCCGCCTCACGTCTTCGGGTGAGGTGTCAATCGACTTCGTGAGGATGGTTCGAGCATCCATGCATTGCTCCCCCGTTGCGATCCCTGCGTTTGCCATAACACGAGCATCGCTACCCGTATGGCCGAAAGGTGGACGGCCTAGCCTGCCGCCCATGCTTGTTTCCGTTCCTAACTTCCGGCCCCGACACCTACGCCCATTCCGTCACAGAGAGGACGATCAGCACACCATTGCTTCTGTGTCGGGCCCAAGAGCCGGGAACGGAATCCCGGCTGTCCATTACGCGCGCGGTGGCCAGTTCCAGTGACCGCGCTCCATCGGCTCTGCCGAGAACGGCACGGCCTGCATGTAAAAGTCGCCCGTGCGATAGAAGATGTGCAGGTCAACCAGCGGCCCCGACGTGCCCGGCTCGTTTGTCTCGTGGACGCCGGTGATGATCGCCGCCTGCGCTTCGGGCGGGTAACGCCCGTCCTTGTCGCCGAGGTTCGTGTAGTGGACGATGCGTCCCACGGTCGGCTTTATCACTTCCGTTGCCTTCAGTTCGCCTATCTGTGCTGCACCCATTCTGTCTGGCTCCTTGCGCTTTCCGGCTCACGTCACCGGCTGTTACTTCTGCGCTCACGCCTGCGGGTAGACAGCAACGTGGCTTAGTCTCTGTCGTCGGCAGCCGACCTAGCCACTTCCAGCCAGCGCCGCTCAATCCCCGCAGGCGCGAGAGCAGAAGCCCTCGCGTTCCAATCCGTCTACTGATGCGAAA
>CAYGHU010000222.1:0-2110 GCA_964349785.1 uncultured Dehalococcoidaceae bacterium
TGAAGGCCTCGATCGTCGCGCTCCACCCCGGTGGGACGGCCGACATCCAGAAGGTGATCATCGCCCGGCGGATCGGCGTAGGCCGCGACGTCGCCGAACGGGCGGGACGCACCGACGGGCAAGCGGGCTTCTAGGCAAGCCGGGACAGGGGCGCCGGAGACATGGACCTTTCGCTGAACGAGACTCAGCAGCTGCTCAAGAGCGGAGTCGATGACTTCATCGCGCGCGAAGCGCCGCTGCCGGTTGTCGTGGGACTGCAACAGACCGAGCGCGGTTACTCCGAGTCGATCTGGCGGACGGCCGCCGAGGTCGGATGGCTGGGCATGCTGACGCCCGAGGCGTACGGGGGCAGCGGCTCCAGCTTCATGGACGCCGCAGTGGTCTTCGAGGCCCTCGGCGGTGGGGCGATCCCCGGGCCGCTGTTCAGCTCCGGGGTGCTCGCGCCGCTCATCATCCAGGAGGCGGGCACGGCCGCCCAGCGCGAACAGTACCTGCCGAGGCTGGCGCGCGGCGAGGCCGTCTGCGCCCTCGCGCTGACCGAGCCTGACTGGGGCTGGGGTCCGGACAACGTCCAGATGCGTGCCGAGGCGTCAGGGCAAGGGGGCTACCGCTTCAACGGCACAAAGCTCTTCGTCTACGATGCGCACGCAGCGGACTATCTAATCGTCGTCGCACGACGTCCGGACGACGGAGGCATCCTGCTGCTCATGGTGTCCACCTCAACTCCCGGCGTGGAAGTCCGCAGGCTGGAGGGCTTCCTGACAGCCGAGTGCGAGGTGCGTTTCACGAATGTCGACGTCCCCGCGGACGCCGTCCTGGGCGAATCGGGCGCGGATGGCGCGGCCATCAGGGCGGCGCTCGAGCGCGCGTTGCTCCGGGCGACCCCGATTCTCTGTGCATACAAGGTGGGCGGCGCGCAGACGGCATTCCGCTTGTCGGTGGAGTACAGCCGCCGGCGGCGGCAGTTCGGGCAACCGATCGGGCGCTTCCAGCACGTGCAGAACCACATCGTGCAGCTCGTCAACCACCTCGACGCCGCGCGCTGGACGACGAACGAGGCGCTCTGGAAGCTCGACGAAGGCAAGCCCGGCTTCGAAGTGTCGGCACACCTCGCGAAGGTCTGCGCGAGCGAGGGGTACGTGCAGGCAGTGAACTACGCGCACGAGGTGCACGCCGGCGTCGGCGTCATGCACGAGTACGGCCTGACGCTGTTCACACGGCTCTCACGGTCGCTGTACTGCGCGCTCGGCGACCCGAAGTGGCACCGCCGCCGGCTGGCGGAGCTGCTGCCAGCGCATCAGTTGGTGGAAGTGTCGTAGGCGCGAGACTACCGCTTCTCGCCGTGCGACCCCCAGCCAGGCCCCGTCATAGCCTCGATTCCGCTCGAATCGACATCCGCGAGTAGCTCCCCCACCGTGCGCTTGAGCAGTGGATGCACCACCTCCGGCGCAATCTCCGCCAGCGGCACCAGCACGAATCCCCGCTCGTGCATCCTCGGATGCGGCACCACGAGGTCGGGCGCATCCACGGTCTCGTCCTCGATCAGCAGAATGTCGATGTCGATGGGCCGAGGGCCGTTGCGGACGGCGTTAAAGTCGCGCCCCTGTCCCGCCTCGATGCGCTTGCACAGGCGCAGCAGGTCATGCGGCGAGAGCGAGGTGCGGCCCGCAACGGCGATGTTCGCGAACCGCGGCTGATCCTCGATGCCCCAGGGCGGCGTCTCGTACACGGAGGAGACGGCCTCCGCGGGGACGCCGCCGGCATCGAGCGCGTCGAGGGCAGCACGTAGTTTGGCAGTCCGGTCGCCGAGGTTGCCGCCGAGGGCGAGCCATACCTTCCTCTCCGAAGCGAGGCCCTCTGTCACGACGCAGGGCTCCAACCGCGCACGACGGCATCGGCCATGCGTGCGACGTCGGACATCGCCCGCACGTCGTGCACACGCACGATGTCCGCGCCAGCCTGCACCGCCAGCGCGACGGTGGCAGCGGTACCCCACAGCCGTTCGTCCTCGGGACGGCCGAGCACGAGGCCGATGGTGGACTTGCGCGACGTGCCGAGGAGCAGTGGGCGGCCGAACGACCGCAGAACCTCGAGCCGCCGCAGCAGCTCG
>CAYGHU010000222.1:2120-2494 GCA_964349785.1 uncultured Dehalococcoidaceae bacterium
TCGAGGTTCTGCACCGGCTCCCAGCCGAAACCGAAGCCGGGGTCGAGGATGAGGAGCCGCTCGTCTACCTCGGCGTCTCTCGCCAGACGCAGGCTCTCCTCGAAGCCCGCGCCGATGTCGGCGAGCACATCGCCTATGGATGCGCGGCCGCGCTGATTGTGCATGAGGATGGCCGGACGGCCGGTCTTCGCGATGAGCGCGGCCATCGCCGGGTCGCCACGCAGACCGTGGATGTCGTTGAGCGCGTCCGCGCCGGCCTCGAACGCGCGGGCGGCAACCACTACCTTCGAAGTATCGACGCTGATCGGAATGGCGACAGCGGCGCGGACGGCGCGCAGCACGGGCGCGAGGCGTGCCCATTCCTCCTCGGTGGT
>CAYGHU010000223.1:0-2046 GCA_964349785.1 uncultured Dehalococcoidaceae bacterium
TAACTCAACCATTTGCACACGCTCCTGCTCAGAATAGCGCGCGTTCTTGGCCTTGCGCGCCATGATGCGCAAGGACCAGCGCAGCGAGATCAGGCCCAGAAGGCGGAACATGAGGATGTTGCCGTCGCCGTAAGCCTCGCGGTCCCGCACCCGAATGTAGGCGATCTGGAGCAACTCGTTCCAAACCGGCGCAAAAGCCGTGGCCCCCGTCCCGCCGTCGTCTGGGTACTTCGTGTAGGTGCGGATCAGATCCTCGACGATCTCGAACCACCCGTCGGCGTTCGTGCCCGTCGCTTCCTCGACGAAGTCTTTCATTCCGGCACCGTAACCGCCACAGCCTCCGGCGACAACACGATCTTGCGACGAACCGTCCACAGATCCGAGAACCGAGCCGCCACCACGTCCCAAGAATAGTACCCGAGCGCGGCCAGGGCCTTGCTTCGCCGGTCCTTGATTCCCTCCGGCTCGCGCAAGAAGTCGATGAGGTCCCGCTGGTAGTCCTCAACAGTCGTAGCGAAGTAGCCAGCCGTGCCGACAGTCTCGGGCAGAGCGCCGTTCGGCACCGTCAACACCGTAGCGCCGCAGGCCAGCGCCTTCATGGCACTGATACAGGACGTCTCGACTTCGGGCGACTCGAAGTGGGAGTAGGCCCACACGTTCGCGCGGCGCAGAGCGTCGTGTAGGGTAGCGTGGCCCACGCCGCCGTGGTGCTTCACGTCGAGGTGCCTCACGCTCTCGTACAGCTTGGACACCTCGTCGTACTTCTCCGGCTGCATCGCTTCCAGCATCGACCAGTCGTAGTAGATGTCGAGTTTGGCGTCCGGTACGGCCGCCTTGACCGCCGGCCACATCGTCAGGAGTTGGACGAGCCCGCGCGAGGGGCAGGAGGAGTAGACCACGGAATTCTTCTCGCGCCCGCCCTCCCCAAAGCCGAACTTTCGCTTGCTGACGAACGGGGCGAAGTCCTCGCGGACGATACCGTTGGTCAGGCGAATGCAGTTGCCGGTGTAGCCCGCCCGTCGCACCATCCGCTCGTGAAACTCGGACAAGACAACGGCGTCAGCGCCGTGGGACACGGTGCCAGCGAGGCGGGGGTCAATGCCGAGGCCCGAGTCGTGGAGCCATAGGTACGCCTGCACGACGCCGGGGAGCGGCCCGCCACGCTTGCCCGCCTCCTGCATCAAGCGCAGGAGCACACCCGGGGAGCGCCACAACACCAAGGTCCCATGCTCGCGGTCGATGTCGAACGCCGCCGCTTCCTGCCAGTCCACACCGTACTTGTCGGGACCCGGGATGCGGTGCGGGGGCAGTACGCCGTACACGCGCACGTTGCGGCCCACTTGCGCGAGCGCGCGGGAGAGGTACACGACGGCCTCCTCGGACCCGCCGAGCATCCCTCCGCCGCCGTTCTCGTCAAAGGGCTGCGGCGTACCGGGGACGAGGATGGTGATGCGGTCGACTTCGTGACGGACGCCGTTGACGTGCTCCAAGACCGACGGATCGTTGCGGAGCTTCGCTGGGACGCGGTTGAGGATGTGCTCGATGACGTTCGGGCTGCGGCCGAGGCGCGCGGCGGCGGCCGAGGCAGAGATGTAGATCACCCCCTGCTCGAACACGTAGCCCTCGTGCGTCGCTTGCTGCCCGCGCCCCGCGCTGCGCTGCGCCGCCTTGAGCACGCCCTCGTAGTCGCCCAGGGAGAACAACAACATCCCCTCGTAAGCCGGCCCGGCGCGCTTGGCCCATTCGAGGCCGACCCCCAAAGCCGCCTTGCGAGCCTCGGGCGTCAAGTTCTTGGTTTCGGCGTGGTACTGGTACGCCTTGGCGACGTCGGCCGCAGCCTGCCTGCCCTCGGGGTAGGAGCGATAGTCCTCCCACAACTCCGCCCACAATGGAATAGCCTCGAACCCGCGGCCGTCCATCTTTAGTTCCATCGCCAGCGTGCGCGCGAGGCGGGCCTTGTATTTCCGGTCGGTCGTGGCCGCGTACTCACGCTCAGCGATGCGCGTGTTGCGCCGAATGGCAGCCGCCTTTTCCTCGGGGGACTTG
>CAYGHU010000223.1:2056-2494 GCA_964349785.1 uncultured Dehalococcoidaceae bacterium
GACTTGCGCTTGTGGAAAAGATGAAACTCGCTCGTGCGCCCGTAGCCGGCTTCGGGGAGGCCCTCGCCCTCGGGATCTTCCGGCGACGGCGGGTAGTGAAACTCCAGCCGCTCGTGGATGGCGTCGTGGAAGCCCCACCCCGGACGAAAGCGGCACAGCCGCATGGAGGGCAGTTCTTCGAGCTTGTCGTAGTCGTAGTTGACGAAGAAGGCTTCGATTTGGGGATGGCCTGACTCGACCTGTAGCAGAAGCGGGCGCACCTTGGCGCCGTTAACCAACTCATCGTCGGAATCGAGGAAGAAGCGCCACCGCGCCGGGGAGTGGGAGAAGTTGAAGTTGCGCGCCTTGGCGAAGTCGTCGCACCACTCGAAGTCGGACAGGGTACCGCGGTGGGTCTTGAGAAACTCCTCGACCAGGGCGCGGGTACCGTCCTTGGAG
>CAYGHU010000224.1:0-2463 GCA_964349785.1 uncultured Dehalococcoidaceae bacterium
AGAACGATGATTGCGCGTTCATGGCCATGGTCGAGTCGGTGGGCTGCACCATCGTGATCGACGACCAGTGTTCCGGTACTCGCTACTTCTGGAACGAAGCGAAGCCGGGTGGCGACCCAATCCAGGCCATAGCCGACCGCTATTGTGACCGGCCTGCCTGTCCCACCAAGGACTATCCCATCCATACCCGTTTTGATCACGTGCTCAGTTTGGCCAAGGAATACAATGCGCGAGCCGCCATTTTTCTGCAGCAGAAGTTCTGCGATCCCCATGAGGCGGACTATCCCGATCTTAAGCAGCACTTGGAGGATAATGGGATTCCGACCCTGTTCCTGGAATTTGATATTTCGAATCCATTGGGGCCATTGCGCGTCCGGGTGGAGGCGTTCCTCGAGACCTTGAGCGAAGAAGAGCTGTTCTAGACGCTTCGTAACCGATTTTAGGAGTGAGACGATTATGGTTGCCGCCAACAGATACCCGACCGAACCGCTGAAGCTGTGGAAGAAGGCGAAGGAGTTGCGCGAGCAGTATTACATCAATTACGCCAGAGCCCATGAGCGGGGCGGGCTGCGCTGGTCGGGAAGCGCTTGGGCGCTGGATGCGATTCCCACCGCCTTTGGGGATGACGTCTACCCGCTGACCGGCGAGCCCTACGCGGCCTCGATTTCCGCCGATCGCAAGTTTGCCAAGCAATGCATGGATGCGGCGGAGGGGGTGGGTTTTGCGCGAGACCTGTGTTCCTACATGCGTATTTACTGGGGCGCCACGCACCTCAATAAATATCTGTTCGGGGGCGAGTCTCCCAAGCCGGACTTCCTTCTTACCTCCCAGTTTTGCTGCTCCCACAGCAAGTGGTATCAGCATGTGGCGAAGGTCGAAAAGCTACCCGCCTTCTATCTGGATCTCTCAGTTGGCCTTTACCAGGATCTGACCCCGGAGCGTCTCGATTATGTGGTAAGCCAGATGTACGAAGCGATCGAGTACGTCGAAAAAGCCACGGGCCGCAGGTGCGACGACGAACGGTTGATCCGGGCGATACAGAACCACATGCGCTCCACTTCGCTATGGGCGGAGATCTGCAGTCTGAACAAGGCCGTGCCGGCGCCGCTGGATGAGAAGACCATATTTTCGCTTTACGCCATAGCGCTGCTCCATGGGTCATCCCAGTGGTCCGCCGACTTCTACGAGGAGCTGCGCGACGAGGTGAAGGACCGGGTGGCCCGAGGGATTGCCGCCGTGCCCAACGAGCGCTGTCGAGTGATAACGGATGTCCAGCCCCCTTGGGGCTTTCTCAGGATTTTCCGCTACCTGGAGCAATATGGGGCGGTGTCGGTGGGTTCCCTCTACAGTTTCGGGCTGACGGGCGCCTGGGAGACGAAGCCCGACGGCACCTGGGACGCGCGCACCACGCCCATGGACAAGGGCATTGCGATGAAGGACCGGGACACGGCGCTGCGTCTGTACGCCGACTGGACTCTGGCGAAGCCAATTTTGGCCGGATTCTACGATCCGCGCCCGAAGACCGAGATGATGAAGACCATCGTCAAGGATTGGAAAGTGGACGGCGTGATGATGCATCTCAACCGCGGTTGCGAGGGGCTTTCCCTTAACATCATGGAGAACCGGCTGGGACTTACCAAGGCGGGGATTCCAGTGATGACTTATGAGGGCAACATGGGCGACGACCGGGAGTTCGACGAAGTGCGCACCCAGGCCCGGGTCGACGCGTTCATGGAACAACTGGGCCTGAAAAAGCTTGCGGCCTGACCAATGGAGATAAACCGACGATGGTTGCCGCCAACAGATACCCGACCGAACCGCTGAAGCTGTGGAAGAAGGCGAAGGAGTTGCGCGAGCAGTATTACATCAATTACGCCAGAGCCCATGAGCGGGGCGGGCTGCGCTGGTCGGGAAGCGCTTGGGCGCTGGATGCGATTCCCACCGCCTTTGGGGATGACGTCTACCCGCTGACCGGCGAGCCCTACGCGGCCTCGATTTCCGCCGATCGCAAGTTTGCCAAGCAATGCATGGATGCGGCGGAGGGGGTGGGTTTTGCGCGAGACCTGTGTTCCTACATGCGTATTTACTGGGGCGCCACGCACCTCAATAAATATCTGTTCGGGGGCGAGTCTCCCAAGCCGGACTTCCTTCTTACCTCCCAGTTTTGCTGCTCCCACAGCAAGTGGTATCAGCATGTGGCGAAGGTCGAAAAGCTACCCGCCTTCTATCTGGATCTCTCAGTTGGCCTTTACCAGGATCTGACCCCGGAGCGTCTCGATTATGTGGTAAGCCAGATGTACGAAGCGATCGAGTACGTCGAAAAAGCCACGGGCCGCAGGTGCGACGACGAACGGTTGATCCGGGCGATACAGAACCACATGCGCTCCACTTCGCTATGGGCGGAGATCTGCAGTCTGAACAAGGCCGTGCCGGCGCCGCTGGATGAGAAGACCATATTTTCGC
>CAYGHU010000225.1:0-2421 GCA_964349785.1 uncultured Dehalococcoidaceae bacterium
AAGAAGACCGGCCCGTTCCGTATGCGGATCTTCAACAACGTTGGCGAGACCGTGGTCACGAAGGGCACCGTGAAGCGGAAGTGGGTCGAGGGCGGCGAGCACTTCGTCGAACTCGAGATTCAGTCCGAACACTCGCGAGGCATCTCAGTCGGTCCGGGCCCTGTGCTCGTTACGTTGCCTTCGCGCGGATAGCACAACTTGGCGCAGCTGCTTCATCCTCGGATGCGACATCCAAAGGATGAAGCAGTTTCGTCGCGACGGCCAAGCTGAATCTGGCCGTCGCCTCAGGCCACTCCTGCAACATATATGTGTTCGCCCGTTCAGCGCCGTGTAGAGTGGCAACGAGACGACTTCACGCCTCCGACGAACATCGCGATGTAAACAGGCCGATCCTGGCGGGGCTGTGAGTGGAGCGGGCTGGCGCGATAGCGTATCTTGATTGCTGCTGAACAATTCAGTCTGGCGTATCCTTCCTCCATCAACTGATTGACTGGCCATGACGCGCATATGTGAGTGACTCAGAGGGTGCCATGAGCACGAATCGGTATTTGCTTTTCGGGATCGTGAGCCTCGGAATGCTCCTGGCATCCATGCAGGGCTCCATGATCGGAGTCGCGTTTAACGACATCGGCGAAGGGCTGAACGCGCCTGACCGCTGGGTCAGCTGGGTCATCGCCATTTTCACGCTCGCGCAGGCTGTCTCGATGCCCATCTCCGGAAAGCTCAGCGATGAACTCGGCCGTCGCACGGTGTTCGCCAGCGGAGTGAGCTTGTTCCTGGTCGCGTCCGTAGTGTGCGCGGTATCGCCCAACATCTATGTGCTCATTGCCGCCAGGGCGATGCAGGGCCTCGCGGGTGGCAGCCTTCTCCCATCCGCCTACGGGATTATTGGCGACGCGTTCGATACGCAATCCCGGGCCCAGGCAATCGGCATGCTTTCTTCGGTGTTCCCGATTGGCAGCATCATCGGTCCCAACGTGGGAGGAGTGATCGTCGACCATTTTGGCTGGCGGTGGACGTTCCTCATGAACGTCCCATTGGGCCTCCTTGTGGTGGCGGCCGCGCTGATCTTCATGCAAGGGGCCGCTCAGCGGCGACGTCAGCCGATCGATTTCGCGGGTGCGGCGCTGCTGTCCCTGGCGGTCACGAGTCTGGTCTATGCGCTGACCGAGCTTGCGGCTTCAGGCAGGGGCGGCGGCAGCGTCAACCCCGTAATCGTGACTGGGGCCGTGATTGCTTCGGTGGTCGCAGGGCTCCTCTTCCTCCGTCACGAGTCGCGGACCCCGGAACCGCTGCTTGAGCTGCAACTGCTGCGGCGACGGGAGTTCGCGTTTACGAACGCGTTGAACTTCTTCTACGGGGTTGTGGTCTTCGGGCTGTTTTCGTTCGTCCCGCTCTATGCCCAGACAGGCTACGACATGTCCGAAAGCGAAAGCGGCCTGCTGCTCACGCCTCGCGCCATCGGCATGATCGCTGCTTCGTCGCTCAGTTCCCTATTGCTCGTGAGGTCCGGGTACCGCAAGCCGATCATCATCGGCATGCTCGGAATGGGTGTGACCCTATTGATCATGTCATTCGGTATTCACGAACCAACCGTGGCTGGGTTCAATCTTTCGGACTTTACCTATCTCGCGCTGATTACCGGTTTCTCCGGCATCTTCTTCGGGATTTCCGGGCCTGCCGCCAATAATGCCGCCCTTGAGCTCGCACCAGACCGGATCGCCGCAATCACTGGGCTACGAGGGATGTTCCGCATGATCGGCGGGGCGATCGGGACATCGCTCATCGCCCTGGTGATCAGCCGATCTAGCTCTCGTCAGGAAGGTCTCGAGATCGCGTTCGTCGGCTTGGCCGTGGCGGCAGTCCTTGTATCGTTCCTTGTTGTTGGGATCCCCGACCGCGTGGGTGCGCGGAGCGCAGCGCCCGAGCCTGCTAGGGAGCCATCCGCGCAGCCGGCGGGGGGTGACGGGTAGATACGCTCCAGAGACAAGGCGATGCTTCGGTGTCGCCGGCACCGGCCATGGCCGGATATGGCAGCGTAGACTGCGTCTCATGCACGGGTAGACCGTCGAGCTTGCGAGCCGCAGGCGGTAGCCGATGCGGACGGGGCCGAGCTTCAGCCGGCGGCGGAGTCACTCGATGCGCCGTCCGAGCTCCCGAGAGGTGCGCAGTGGACTGCGTCGTGGCCGGCAGGACCGGTCGATGAGGCCGGTCGCGCCCTCGGCCAGCCAGCGCCGCCACCAGCGGTAGGCAGTCTGTCGGGAGACGCCCATCTCGGCGGCCACATGGGCGACCGGACGGCCCGCGGCGATGCGCTGGACGAGCAGCGCCCGTCCTACCGGCGTGAGCTTCGCGTTAGGGTGCATGAGGACCTCCTGGAGCTGGGGTGACGTGGTAGCCACACCTTCTCCGGGAGGTCCC
>CAYGHU010000226.1:0-2372 GCA_964349785.1 uncultured Dehalococcoidaceae bacterium
GGGCGGACGCCGCGATCGGCATCGTCACGACGGCGAGCTTCGCGCTGGGCGTGGCGTTGATCAGCCGCGCCGAGAGCGTCACGACGAACTTCGATGCGGCGCTGTTCGGGAATCTCTTGGGCGTGAGCACGCCCGATTTGTGGGTGATCGCGGGGGTGCTGCTCTTTACAGTGCTGGTGCTGTTCTTCCTGTACAAGCAGATCCTGTTCCTTACCTTCGACGACGAGGTGGCGCCGGTGTACGGCGTGCCTACGGGTTGGATCGACTCGCTGTTCGCGCTGGTGCTCGCTGCCACGATCATCGCTTCGATCCGGATCATGGGAGTGACGCTCATCGCGGCATCGCTGGTGATCCCGCCGGTAATCGCGCGGCTGTTGACCGACCGTTTCGCGTACATGCTGCCCCTGTCGAGTCTCACCGGGGCGGTGGTAGCGGCGAGCGGGATGTTCTTGAGTTACTACCTCGATGTGGCGTCGGGGGCGAGCATCGTCCTGCTATCAGCCGCTGTGTTCGCGCTGACGCTGGTGTACGTCTCCGTCCGGGAGTCGTTGCGCCTGGGCCACTCGACGGTGGCGCTGGGGGAGCTGAGTCCCGCCGAGGCGGAGGCGCTCAAGGGCTGAGTGCCTCCGCCTGGAGGTTTGAGCCCTGGCCGGTACCTCGTACGCTGAATCGGCTCGCATGCTCGCGGAGGCGGCGTTACTTCAGGGTCTGGATGTAGGCGACGAGGGCGGAGATATCGTCGGCGCTCAGGCGGGTGCCGAAGTCGAGGGGCATCATGCTCGGCTGGTAGCCGTCCACGATCTTGGCGTTGGGGGCGACGATGGATTCTCGGAGGTAGGCTTCGTCTGCGAGGACGATCGTGCCACCCTGAAGCGTCTTATTCTTCCCCGCAAGACCTTTCCACGTTGGCCCGATGAGCTTCGTCCCGTTGATGCTGTGGCAGGCGGTGCATCCGGAGCGGGCTGCTACTTGCTGGCCGAGCGCCGTGCCCGTCGTGGGGCTGGTGGCAGGCCGAGGGGTGCGCGCGGCGCCTGGCGAGCCGCTGGCGTCAGGGACGAGGGTGGGCGGCGTGGAGAGCGTCGGCGACGCGTTCCTTCCTTCTCCCTCAACATCGAGCCCGCTATAGATGCTGGGCACGACGATGGCGACGACCAGTACAATCGCGGCGGCCAAGAAGAAGTAGCGCATGCAATCCCTCCGGCCTCGACGATACGGAGTTTAGCCGTAGTAGGCCACATATATCACTCACATAATGAGCGGCGTCGGCCGGGGACGAGGTGCCCGACTGAGCCTCGGGTGCGGTGCGGTGCGGTGCGGACAGTGCGGTGACCTATGAATTGATATATGTCACACATTGGATGGTGAGCGGGTTAGTGGTAGCGAGAATATGTGCAGAGAGCACGGCTCTCTGTGATCAGCCGCAGCCGTTGGTGGATAGCGCCTCGTCCGCCAACGGCTGAAGCGCCATCAGTTAGTGGTTGTTTACCGGGTGACTTGGTATCTGGCGGAACGGCCAGCCGCATGGATATGGGCATAAAGAAAGACCCACAAGGGCGCCTCTTCCCTGCGGGTCTTTCTTTATGCCCATATCATAAATGGTTCCTCCTTGATTGCACAAGAAGGCTCCGTGTTTTCCGTGAAAAAATTCGTTATTTTTCGGATAACATGTCTGGCACGGGCAAGACTCGCTCCGTCTTTTAACGCATCAGGTATCTAATTACAACGCTTGGACGATTGCTCCAAAAAACGGGCGAACCTTGTGGCGAATGTTGATAACTTCTCCTCTGACCCGCTTCCACCAGGCTGGCCTTGACTCAGGAGACTCCTCTCGAGCTGGACGACCTCGAGCGGCTCGCGATCGCCGCGTATCTCATCGGCAACGATGCCGAAGCGGCCAGCGCCCTGACGCGAGCGTATAACGTGGGCGTGAGCAGCGGCGAAATCGAGCGGGCAGCCCGTTGCGGATTCTATATCGTCATGATATTGGCGAACCAGGGTGACATCGGCCAGGCGAATGGCTGGTTGGGGCGCGCCCAGAGGCTGCTCGACGATGGTCGGCGCGACTGCGCGGAGCGCGGCTATCTGATGCTGCCAGTGGCGTTGCAGTGCGTGGATGAGGGCGATATCGCCACCGCGCTTGCCACATTCACGGAGGCCGCCGGCATTGGCGACCGCTATCACGACATCGATCTCATCACGCTGGGCAGGATGGGCCGGGGCCGCTGTCTGATCGGGCTGGGGCAGATTTCAGAAGGGATGACTCTGCTCGACGAAGTCATGGTGGAGGTGACGTCTGGGGAGGTATCTCCGATCGTGGTTGGAATCGTGTACTGCTCAGTGATTGAGGCATGCCACGACGTATTCGAGATGCG
>CAYGHU010000227.1:0-1775 GCA_964349785.1 uncultured Dehalococcoidaceae bacterium
GGTCCCGGCGGCGCTCCGCAGCCCGGCGGTAGCCGG
Source organism: uncultured Dehalococcoidaceae bacterium (assembly GCA_964349785.1). Taxonomy (GTDB): domain Bacteria; phylum Chloroflexota; class Dehalococcoidia; order UBA2979; family UBA2979; genus JAIBBD01. Next base: position 37 of record CAYGHU010000227.1, read on the forward strand.
CGGCGTTGTTCATGACGGAAACGATCGCCGCCGCGCGGGCGTCCACACCCTTGGTGGTGATCGTGAAGCGGTCGAGCAGCCAGTGCGCGTTCACAACCGCGACCACACCCTCCCCGTCCATGGTGAAGGTGCTGCCGTCAACCCAGCCGGACGCGGCAATCGTCTTGCCTGTCTCGTCCTGGATGGAGAAGCGGCTCGCGCCATTTCCGAGCTGCTCGACGATCGAACCGATCGAGGTTCCCGCGCAGCCGGTCAATGTAGCCGTCCGCGTGTCGCCCTTATCGCTGAAGCGCGCCGCAACAACCACGTTCCCCGCATTGTCCTTGACCGTAATCGAATCGGACTTGGACTCCACGGTGGCGATCTTCTGGTCGTTAGACGTTACGCCGTAGTCGCTGGCGAACATGCCGCGTCCGATTGTCGAGCCGGAAAGCGCAAGCACCGGGCACGCCGCGGGTTCCGCCGCGGCCGCTACCTCGCGGGCGACGGGGACCGCGGGAAGCGCGGCTTCGCTTAGGCGCTGACGGAGCTCCGCTACGGAGGGAAGCTCGGGCGCGCGCTGGTCGGCGTGGGCGCTCAACAGCGGAGACGACAACAGGACGGCAATCAACAACGACGGCGTCTTTTTCATGGCGGTATTCCTCTTTTCAATTGCGGCATAGACGACAACAGCTATGAGTATGGGTTCAACCGCACAAATCGAAAAGGGTCCTTCGGCCCTAAATTTTTTGGGCCCTAAGACCTAAGGGTTTTTTCCGACGAGGAAGGTCCAATGGGCGCCCGCGCGCAGGCCCCAATCGGGCGAGCCCGGCGTCATGCCCGCCGTGAAGGCGCCGTAGAAGCGCAGGGCACGCGGCCCTGGGAAGGAGAGGCCCGCCCGGAAGACGCTTTGGCCCGGAAGGTAGCCCTTTCCGGTGGTGCCTACGAACTCGAGCATCGCCTCCATGTCGCGGGGCAAGGCGCGCGCGACGGCGACGCCGTAGGTGAAGGCGTCTCCCTGATAGCTCGTCTGGGTGGGATCGCCCAGGATGGCGAGCCCCAGATTAGTGTCCAGGCGCCAATCGTCCCCGAAGGTGCGAGAGGCGAGACCCTGCACGAAGATATCGGGTTGATCAGTGCCCAAGCCCGAGGTGTCCGAGGAGTTGGGTAGCTTCACACCCCAACGCACCGCCACGGCCGGCCGAGAGGCCTTTTCCTTAAGAAACGCCCACTTGGTCCATATCGTGAAGTCGCCGACCTCGCTGTAGCTACGTCCGTTGTCAGCCTTGGCGTAGACCTGCGTGGGAAAGGTCCCCTGAAGCTCGACGCCGTCGGCCATCGCGTAGCCAATGGCCAGCACGGGAGCGCGGAGTATGAATCCTTCCGGAGAGCGGAAGCGCACCTCCGGCGTCCGCTCATACTCGAGGTAGGTGTCCAAGGAGAGCGTCCCCTTGGGCACAGCGGTCGCGCGCTGGGTGGAGAGAGGAAGGTTGAGCGAGGAGACAGGTGGCTCCTCCGCGAAGATCGCCGGCGCCAGCAAGACGAGGAGGACTGATAGAAACATCGGGAGATTGTAGCGGGTTTGGCGCGGCCAGGGAAGTCCGCTCACCGAATTTAGTAGACTAGCCGCCATGCGGACGATCAATATCGCCCTGGCCGGCCTGGGGTTTGTCGGCCGCGAGACTGTCCGGCTTCTCGAGGCCAACCGCGAGAGGTTCTCCCGCCGCCTGGGAGCGCGCCTGATGCTGGCCGCGGTCTGC
>CAYGHU010000227.1:1785-2325 GCA_964349785.1 uncultured Dehalococcoidaceae bacterium
GCGACCGACAGGTCGAACGCGAGGCGGCGCGCCTGCGCCTGCCGAAGTCCGTCTTCCGCGCGACCAACCCCCGCAAGATCATTGCCCAGCCCGGCATCGACATCGTCGTGGAGCTCATGGGCGGGCTCGAAGACGCGCGGCGGCTCGTACTCGACTCACTCAAGGCCGGCAAGCACGTCGTCACCGCCAACAAGCGCCTGCTCTCCCACTGCTGGCGCGAGCTGCAGGCCGCCTGCGAGAAGCACGGCTCGCGGCTCTACTACGAGGGGAGTGTTGCCGGGGGCATCCCTATCGTCCAGGCCCTCGAGAACGGACTGGCCGCCAACTCGATCGAGGGCGTCTACGGCATTCTAAATGGCACTACGAATTACATCCTAAGCCGCGCCCAGGACGGAATCGGGCTCGACGCGGCCCTGCGCGAGGCCCAGGAGAAGGGCTTGGCCGAGAAGGACCCAACCCTCGACCTCAACGGCATGGACTCCGCCCACAAGGTCTCCGTGCTCGCTTCCCTGCTCACCGGCGCCTGGATCCATCCAGACC
>CAYGHU010000228.1:0-2294 GCA_964349785.1 uncultured Dehalococcoidaceae bacterium
ACCAGGTGCCGCCAGCAGAGCGGTATCAGTCGATTGCCCCGGTTGATCTGGTACCCGGCTCCACGAGCACAGACCTCACAGCGCGGTTGTTGCACGGATGTAACTCCAGCTGGAGACGGTTTCGCGCTGGTCTGCCTCACAGCCAGGCAGACCATTTGCAGCTACGTATCAACGTGGTTGTCGTCAACGATCGACCATCCGCGAAGCTATGACCGGCACTACGACCAGTGAGGCCGCGAAGCCCACTCGAGGGTGGCGAGAATGCCGCGAAGCGATCAGCGAGGAAATTCTAGACTTCATGTCGCGCCTTCCGAGGCCGGCGGACAGTACGCCTCATCGTGCGACTCGTCAGTGGTGCGTATCGAGGCGGCGACAGGCCACCAGCGAGGGACGCCTCTGGCTGAACGAGCAAGTCAGTGCGACACTGCTGGCGTGGTGACGAAATCCCGTCACGACACCAGCAGCGTGGCACATATGGAGTAGTCCGACGTTACGCCCTGAGGGCGGTTCGGTCATGCCGCCAGACATCGTACAAGAGCGCGAGCGCGGCACCGAACATGAGGTGGGCGACGAACCACGTCCAGGCCGGCATCGCGGTGGTGAAGAGCTCCCTTCCATTGAGCAGCTCCGCGATCGCGTACGTGTTCACAGCCGAGAGGATGATGCCCAGCGCCATACCGATAACGAGCTGGCTCCCGAGCTTCAGTTCGCGCCTGGTTACTCCCACGACGAGGGCGAACATGACGCCGAAAGCCGCCGAGAGCATCATGTGCAACATCATTCCGCCGGCCGCTGGTCCGAACGCGAAGTCAGTACCGGCGTGCTCGGTGCCCAAGATGACCGCCGTGATCGCTCGCGGCGGCGCCCAGAACCCATCACCCGCGATTCCCGCCACGATCATCGCGAACATCGCCATGATGATTCCCGCTACCACGCCGGCCACTGCCGACTTGATAACCCATGCCAATCCAACTTCGATATTTCCGCCCAAACGTTCGTTTCGCGCAGATGCGTGCATCGCCATTTTCGCTGGCTCCTTTCAACTGTTGCGCTCGTATCAGGTTCCTCTCCCCGGCGTCGCACCTCAGTGAGTGAGATCACAAAGAAAGCCAAATTCTTCGCGTATCCCGAGGCCGCGTCCAAATGGGAGCAGCTCGCAGTTTCGATGACGCCCTGCGCTCCGACGCCGATCCAGAGGCACGAAGCTCCCGTGAACCCTCGAACGTGATCCGAATCACAGCGCGGCGACCCCTGGTGCCCTACCGTGGACTAGACCGAACCGCTTCTACTGCCCTTGCGAGGCGCGATGAGTAGTCTGAGACAGACGCAGAGCGGACGAGCATCTCGCAACCTGCTGTATTTGGCAGATGTCCCACACAAGCGTGTGGTGCTCGGTGCGGTATTCGTAGTCGCGGCCATCCTCGTCAGCTGCGCCAGTGGATCGGATGTGCCGGGCGATGGCTCCATTGATCGCTCGATCGCGACCGGTCCAAGCCGCACCGGTCAAGACGGGTTCCCCATCTCGGCGTACCAGGGCGAGGAGATCCTGGGCGGTCACGACATTGACTTCGCAAGCCTGCTTGGACAAGGGAAGCCGGTCATCCTGAACTTCTGGGCCGCCCTGTGCCCGCCATGCCGCTTGGAGATGCCGTGGTTCGAAGAGGCGTACCAGCGCCACGGCGACCAGGTGCTGCTGGTCGGGGTGGACGTCGGGCCGTTCATCGGGCTGGGCAGCAACGAACAGGCGCGAGCGCTGCTCGATCAGCTCAGCGTGACGTACCCGGCGGGCGCGGCGGCGGACGACCGGCCAGTGCGCCAGTACCGGGTCCTCGGGATGCCGACCACGGTGTTCTTCGACGCAGCGGGCAGACAAGTTGGCTCCCACTCGGGGCTGCTCACGCAGGCGCAGATCGACGAGGCGTTCCGCAAGCTGGCTGAGGGCGAGACGCCGTGACGAGCCGGCGCGCCGCGGCTGCTCCCGGCCAGCGAGAGCCCGACTTCGCAGCCACTGAGATTCATGCGCGACCCTGGCCGCGGAGGGCTTTGGCCGCAGTGGCCGTAACGGCTGCGTTAGGCGTCTCAATGGGCGCGGCGATTGTCACGAGCGATCCGGTCAGCGGCCTCAACCTGTTCGTCGAGCGCTGGTCGGCGAGCTCCGGTGGTTCACTCCGCGACCTGAGTGGGCTGCTCCCGCTCGGGTTTGCGTTCGCCGCGGGCATGGTTTCGGCGGTGAACCCGTGCGGCTTCTCGCTCTTGCCCGCTTACCTCGGGCTGTTCCTCGGTGAGCGAGACGA
>CAYGHU010000229.1:0-2283 GCA_964349785.1 uncultured Dehalococcoidaceae bacterium
GTCCTGGCTCATGCTCTCAAGCAGGCCGGTCGAGACGGCGACCAGCGCGCGCGCCTTCGTGGGGCCGGTCGCGAAGGCGTTCGGCTCGGGACTGTCGTAGATTCCAACCTCCGGCATCGCGGGCAGGCCCGCGCGCTGGGCTAGGCGGTGAACGGTCGTGACGAGAGCGTCTCCGGACCGCGGGTCCAGGACCTTCACGCCCATGCTCCACTTGGCCATCATCCTGGATAGCCCAAGCGAGATGAAGGCCCCGCCCATACCCCAGACGAGGCAGAACACGGCAAGCGAGCGATAGTCCATCCCACGGGCGCTCAGGTACGGACCGACGCCCAGCACCTGCAATACGACCGAGATCGTGACGACCACCAGCAAGTTCACGGCCAGGAACAGGGATACGCGCTTCATCATAATTAAGCCCTCCTTTTGTCGGGTAAGACGAGAGAGGCGATCACGCCTCCCGCCAGGATCGCGGCGACGAGCAGCAGCACCCAGAGGTTGAAGTTCGCGCCGAGTATCTCCTTCAGCCACGAGTGCGTCATCATTTTCACGCCGACGAGAATCAACACCAGCGCCAGCGCGGTTTTCAAGTAGTGGAAGGTATCGATCACGCCTTCGAGCGCGAAATACAGACTGCGCAGACCCAAGATAGCGAAGACATTGCTCGTGAACACGAGAAACGGATCGGTCGTAATCGCGAAGATCGCCGGAATCGAGTCCACGGCGAACACGAGGTCGGTGAACTCGACGACGATTAGGGCGAGAAACAGCGGCGTGACCATCCAGGTCCCGTGAGGAGACCGGTCCACAGCGTGGTCGACCTCTTCGTTCGCGCCGGGCACTGGAGCGGCATGCGAGGCCTTCGTACCCGCCTTGACCAGGAAATACTCGCCGTGGAATCGGTCGGTGACGGGTATGACCTTGCGCGTCCAGCGTATCAGAGAGCTTCCCATCGGGTCGGTGCCGTCATCCTTGACGAACAGCATCTTCAACGCCGTCAGGATCAGGATCCCGCCGAAGACGTAGATGATCCAAGAAAAACGAGCGATCAACTCGGCGCCGACGGCGATCATGACACCGCGCATAAACAGCGCGCCCAAGATACCCCAGAACAGCACGCGATGGCGGTACAGCGCCGGCACCTTCAGCATGCCGAAAACCATCGCGATCACAAAGATGTTGTCCACCGACAGCGACTTCTCGATAAGGTAGCCGGTCAGGAACTTGAGCGCGGCCGCCCCCCCGTCATTATGGCCGAGGGGGTTGGCGGCGGAGATGGACATTAGGTCCGTCGTCTGTCCGATGCCGAACCAGTGCCCCTCGTAGAGGAAGTATACGACGCCGGTGAAGGCTAGCCCAAGCGTGATCCATGCGGCCGACCACAGTAGGGCTTCCTTGGTCTTGACCACATGAGCGTGGCGGTGGAACACGCCCAGGTCGAGGGCCAAGAGGACGAGGATGAAGACGATGAAGGCAGACCATATCCAGATCATGGCGTCCTCCTCACGCCGTCCGCCGCAGGATAGCGATGACGGCCTGGGCCTTGCGCGCCAGGGGGCCGGGAACCTCGAAGCGCCGGTCTCTCAGAGCCCGATGGGGCTCCTCAAGCAAGGCGACGGTCATAAGGGCTTCGGCGGACGTCATGACTTCGATGGGGCTCAAGACGGCGACTGTCTGCTTCATCTGGACTCCTCGCGTCGCAGCTACCAGCGCGTGAAGACAGTATAACAGCCTCACTATATTAGATCAAACAGATAATTTAATATAAGTTATACGTATAAACAGATGATATAGGGCGTCCCCACTCACGGTCTTCACCGCGCGCCTCAATTTAGGAGCGATGTTCTGGCCCCGAGGAGTCCATATTCCATGCTCCAAAGCGGACAGAAAGTGGACAAGTCCGACACGCTACTTCTTCGCACTGAGCGCGTTGATCTGAGCGTCGATGAGAAGCCGGGTTCCTGGCGTGGGACCTGTTTCTAGGCCTTTGTTGAAGAACTGCATGGCGTAGTCCGGGTCGCCCTCCTGGACCAAGCATAGCCCGATGCCTAGGTAGGCATCGGCCACGCTCGGACCTCTAAAGCCGAGGCGTGAGGCCAGGGCCAGGGCCTCCATAAAGTACCCCTTGGCGCGAGCAAAATCCTTTTGTTTGAGCGCCACAAGACCCCTGCGCTCATTGTAGAAAACTCGCCGCTGGTCCACGGCGCTCATCAGAGCGACGGCCTCGGTCAGTAAGGCGCTCCCAGTCCTTCGGACAGCTTTGGGCCTGATTTAAGGTGGTCTTTT
>CAYGHU010000230.1:0-2280 GCA_964349785.1 uncultured Dehalococcoidaceae bacterium
GATAGTTCCTCGCGAGGCTCAGTGATGGCCGCAGCCATGGCCGCGAGGATCGTCTCGCGGGCGGCCTTCGCGTCGCGGAATACCGTCTCCAGCATGTCGGCCGGGAGCCGCTGCAACTTTGTGTCCAGCTGCATCGCCGTGATGCCAGTGGCCGTACCGGCGACCTTGAAGTCCATGTCGCCGTAGGCGTCTTCGATGCCGGCGATGTCGGTCAGCACGCGGTAGCGCTCGCCCGACTCGTCCGTGATGAGGCCCATCGCCACGCCAGCGACCGGCGCGGAGATCGGCACGCCCGCATCCATCAGCGCGAGGGTCGAGCCGCAGACCGAGGCCATGGAGGACGACCCATTGGACATCAGCACGTCCGAGACGCAGCGCAGCGCGTACGGGAAGTCCTCGGCGGACGGGATGACCGGCTCCAATGCCCGCTCAGCGAGCAGGCCGTGCCCAATCTCACGCCGGCCTGCGCCGCGCAACGGCCGCGCCTCACCCACGGAGAACGGGGGGAAGTTGTAGTGATGCATGTACCGCTTGAATTGGTCTGGCGAAATGTTGTCCAGGCGCTGGCGGTCGGCCAGCGGGCCCAGCGTGGCTGCGGTCAACACCTGCGTCTGGCCGCGCTGGAACAGTCCAGAGCCGTGCGCCCGGGGCAGCAGCCCAACCATCGCGGTCAGCTCGCGGATCTGGCTAGCGGCGCGGTCGTCGGTGCGGAGGTCGTCGTCCAGGATGCGCCTGCGGACGAACGGCTTGATGACCGCCTCGATCGCCGACTGCACGGCGCGCCGGTCCAGCTCCTCGCCGCCGCCCATGGCCTCCAGGACCTCGGTCGTCAGCGTGCCGATGCCGTGCGAACCTTCCATCCTCACTGCTTCGAGCATCCGCTGCTCGCGCGCCATCAGGATGTCGCGGACCTGCTGCTGCAGCCCTTCGTCGATGCCGGTACCCGGCTCGAACTCCATCTTCGGCTGCCCGAGGGCAGCGACGATCTCCCGCTGCAGGTCGTTCAGTTGCTGGATGACGCCCATGGCGTAGCCGATCGCTTCGATGACGTCAGCCTCATCGACTTCCTTCGCGCCCGCCTCGATCATTACGACCGAGTGCTCCGTGCCCGCCACGATCAGGTCCAGGTCAGCGGCGTCGATGTCGTCGTATGTCGGGAATGCCTTGAACTCGCCCTCGATGCGCGCCACCCGCACAGAGGACACCGGACCGGCGAACGGGATCTTTGACATCCCTAGCACGATCGACGCGGCGGTCGTCCCGAACACGTCCGCCGGGTTTTCCCTGTCCGAGGACAGCAGCGTCAGCACGACTTGCACCTCGCGGCGGTAGCCTTTGGGGAACAGCGGGCGGATGGGGCGGTCGGTCATGCGCGCGGCAAGCGTCGCTTCGCCGCCGGGCCTGCCTTCGCGGCGGAAGAAGGAACCGGGGATCTTCCCGATCGCATACATCCGCTCCTCGAAGTCGACGGTGAGCGGGAAGAAGTCGATGCCGGGGCGGGGGTCACCGTCACAGACCGTCGCGAGCAACAGCGTGTCGCCTCGACGGATCGTGCAAGAAGCGTCGGCGTTCTGGGCGAGCAGCCCGGTGCTGACCTCGAAGGTCACGCCTTCGATCTCGCGGGTAAAGGTGCGGGGTTGCGATGTCAAATGAAATACCTTCCTTGAGGGTCATGTTTGCCCTCTGGCCGTCTTACGGCCTCGCTACATGGGGTGGACGCGGATTGCGCCGACCCGCAGCCCGGCAAACGGCCTGACAGGGGTCAACATGCGGTCATAGGGAAACGTCCGGTTTCCTGATTCATCGCCGCATCCGGCTCCTCAACAACAGCCTGCCGGCACCCATCGGCCGGTTTTCCGTGGCTGCGTTGAGACGGCTCGCCGAATTAGCGGCGCAGCCCGAGGCGAGCGAGAATGGTGTGGTACCGCTCGACGTCGGTCTTGCTGAGGTAGCGGAGCTGCCGACGGCGCTGGCCCACCAGCATCAAGAGGCCCCGCCGGGTGTCGAAATCGTGCCGATGCACGCGCAGATGGTCAGTGAGCGTCCGGATGCGATCCGTCAGGAGCGCAACCTGCACTTCCGGAGAGCCGGAATCGCCGGGGAAGCGCTGGAACTCGGAGATGATCTGCTGTTTATGCTCGGTCGTCTGCATCGTTGCTGGTGTGATCCGTATCCTCTGCTGCCTACCCCACACATCTCGCCACCGGCCTTCCTGACCGGTACGACGCCCTGCTGCGGTGACCGCGAGTCCGAAGAGCGTGCGCTTACGCTAGCACAGGC
>CAYGHU010000231.1:0-2240 GCA_964349785.1 uncultured Dehalococcoidaceae bacterium
GGCGCACCTGTGTGCGCTGCTGGCGCTGGTGCCGCTCGGGGTGGTGCTAGTGGGGCGGACGTTCGCGCGCTACCGCGAGGAGCGCGGCTCACTCCTCGGCGCGGTCCGAGGCACGCTCGCCCACGACCGCGTTGCGACGCTCCTCGTAGGCATCGCGCTGGTAGCGATCGCCGTCTCGCTCTCGCAGTTTGATGGCGGCGTGCGCGCCGTGCGCTCGGCGGCGAACCTTACGACTGTGGCGGTGATTGTGTTGCTGGTAGGGCGGTATCTACGAACGACTGCCACTTAGTTCGGCAGCGGCAACATACTTCGCATGGACGTTGGCAACCAATGAGTCGAGAAAGATGTCTGCGCCGAGTGTCGGCGCGGGTTCGCGGAACGATGCATCTTCAGCCGAGAGGAGGAACCACGTCGCGTCGTACAGGCCCTCTCGTACCATCCGACGGCAGGCCTCCTCCATGCGTTGAGCATGAGACGCGTCCCTGAATTCCGGAAAGACCTGGAAGTGATGCTCGGCAACACGGACTCCGCTCATCGAGCCTCCCTTCCCATGCTTCTCTTGCAATAGAAAGAAATATCCGAGCCAGGGACGGATATCCGAGCCGAATGCTCGCTCGCGTGCCGCCGTCCAGAAGTCATACGCATTCCCTACAGACTCTTCGACCCTGTTATTGAGATTGTTACCAAACGACCCCACTTGAGACTTGAGCTCCACTGCTCCTAGCAGGTGCCCGAATGCCGCGACGATGATATCCCAGCGCTTGGTTGCTCGGAAGAAGCCAGGCAACTCCTTCCTGTTCTGGGCAAAGATACATTCACTCGGAATCCCCGCAGCAACGAGTTCCGCGCATATTAGTTCCGCAAAACCATCTAACTGCTTCCCGCCAACCACAGCTTGCCGCCCGGCATCAGCGCTTCGCGTAAGAGACTCGCGACTGGATTGTGATTCACGGATAGACCAGAAATGGGTGATCGCCACTTGAACGGTAGTTTCTCGTTCTGGTCTCATCAGAACGCTGACCGGACTTCTGCGCGCCGAAAGAGGTCGGCTCCTGCTTCCCGGATTCGCCGTTCTGCCATCCCGAAGTAGTCAGGATCGATATCGAATCCAATGCTGTTCCTACCCCATCTAAGTGCGGCCACGCTAGTGGTGCCGGTGCCTAGGAAAGGGTCGAGTACCGTATCTCCTACGAAGCTGAACATCCGCACAAGGCGTTCGGCGAGTTCGAGGGGGTATGGCGCCGGATGCTCGCGAGTGGAAGCGCCAGTGACACCCTCCCATACTTGCTGAAACCACGCTTGATGGTTTTCGGCAGAGATCACGCTGAGTAGTCGAGCCGCCATGCTGGGCGTTCTATAACCGCCTGGCTTCCGCTGGAATAGTATGTACTCGATGTCGTTCTTGATTACAGCGTTTGGCTCGAAAGGTTTGCCTAGGAATCCGCCACCACCAGCTTCGTATTTGGCATTGCCGATTTTGTACCAAATGATGGGCGCGAGATTGTCGAACCCAAGCGCCCGGCAATGCTCTTGAATCGATGCGTGAAGCGGTACCACAGTATGTCGACCACCGTTGCGCCGACGTGAGAGAAGGACATCGCCTACGATACAAACGATGCGGCCGCCCGGTACCAGCGCCCTGTAGCAATGCTTCCAAACGTCGTCCAATTCGGATAAGAATCGCTCGTAGTCGGCTATATGGCCCAGTTGCCCTGGGACATCGTTGTACTCCTTCAACGTCCAATAGGGTGGGGATGTCACCACTAGATGTACGCTCTCCGTGGGAACAGACTCCATTTCGCGGGCGTCGCCCAGACGCAAATCGTGTGATGTAGGCACCGATTGGACGGCAGCCGCGATGTCCGACAGCAGTTCTGAATCACGGGCGATACGCGGAATATCCGTTTGATCGCCTCCTGCGTCCTTCAACGAGAGCGGAACGAACTGATCTAAGCCCCATCCGGTTGGAGCTTCACAAATCCGTATCGAACGTTCGGTAGGAATTTTGTATCCCTCGATCCTTGGTAGCCCATTACTGGAGCACGCTTTGCTGAGGTTGTCGGATCGGGGAGGGTCGACAACCGAATAGTAACGGATCATTCACACCCCCGCCGCAGCCTTACGCCGCCCTCTCGACGTCGCGGGCTTCGAGGGCTCCACGACCCGCTCACCCAAGATCCGCTGCAGGAACTGGCCCGTTGCTGACTCGGGGTGGCGGGCGATGGCCTCGGGGGTGCCTT
>CAYGHU010000232.1:0-2238 GCA_964349785.1 uncultured Dehalococcoidaceae bacterium
CGCTTCGCCATCTCGACCAGCGCCTGCTCACGCCGGTACTTGTACTGGTCGATATCCACCGCGAAGACATGGTCGTTCCCGTACCGGCTGGAGACGAGGACGTTCAGTAGGTACTGCAGGGAAGATAACGTGTCGCCCCGGCGGCCGATCAGCAGCCCCAGCTCGTGGGACGTATCCTCGTCGTTGCCATAGATGTCCAATATCTGCGTGACGAGGCCGACGCCATCGCCGGGCGTTTCCGGATCGCGGGCCGCAATCTCAGTCTCGGTCAGGCCGAGGAGCGTGAGGACGTCGCGCAGCGTGCGGCCGGCGAAGTCTACCTCATCCTCGGTGTCCGCGAGTGGCGCGACGGGCGGCGGCGACGGCGCGCCCGGGACGAGGACCGGCGGCCCGATCTCGCCGGTCCCGCGTGGCGGGATGCCCTCGCCGCTTCGCGGCCGCATGCCCCCGCCATCGCGGCGGCCCTGACCAGCGCCCCCGTCGCCATTGCCACGTCCGCCGCGAGGCGGCGGACCGTTGCGGCTGCGTGTATCTTCACCTGCACCCTCGCGCCGAGGGCCGCGCTGCCGAGGCGCTGAGGCGGGAGCTTGCCCGGGTGCGGGGGCGGCGACTTTGGCGGTAACGCGGACGATAGCCGGCTCTTGGCCGATACCGAAGACCCCGCGTTTACCTTCGCTGATGACGTCTACGGCCACCTGGTCTGGATTGAGGGCTAGCTGGTCCAGGGCCCGGGCGACGGCCTCTTCGACCGTTTTGCCGCTCACTTCCACGATCCTCATGCTCATCTCCCGCTTCGGTGGCGCCGCTCGCGCCATGACTGTTGGTCGGTACGCTGTCTCCGCCAGCCGCGGCGAGGGCGGGCTGCGGTCGTCGCCCCTGCGGCCGGAAACGCTCTGGAATCAACGAAGCCCAGGTGAAGTCGCCGGGCCCCACGAACACCCACTGCAGAATAATGCCGATAATCGTGCTGGCCGCCCAATACAGACCAAGGCCCGCAGGGACGGCGATAACGAACCATGCGAATATGGCCGGCATCATCCACTGCATCATCTGGTTCATCTGGGCCTGCTGCGTGCCAGACACGGCCGGACTTCTACTGGCGGAAATCCGCTGCTGGAGCCACATCGACACGAAGACGAGCCCCACCAGGAAAAAGTTGCCCGATTCTCCGAGGTCCATCCACAGGAACTTTGTGCGCAACGGGATGGCACCCTGAATGAAACCAACGCCGTACAGCCTCGAAGAGAGCTCAAGGACGCTTTCGGGCGTGTTGCCGAGGGTAATGCGGATGACACCGTAGAGCGCAATAAAGATGGGCATCTGGATCAGCGTGGGGCCAAGGCAGCCGAGGGGGTTCACGCCGTTCTCCCGATAGAGCTTCATCGTCTCCTCGGAGCGGCGGCGGGGGTCGGAGTACTTCTTCTGCACTTCCTGCAGCTTCGGCTGCAGCGTTTGCATCGCGCGCATCGAATGCAGCGTGCGTAGCGTCAACGGGAACGTGACGGCCCGCGTAATCAACGTGAACAACAGGATGGCCATGCCAAAGGAGCCGAACGACAGAGCGCTCAACCCTACGAGGAAGTTCACAAGGGGAGTGACCAGTAGCGTGTCCCAGGCCGCGCCGATTGGCATCCGCTAACCTCGCTGATACACGACGCTGAGGGCGCCCTGCTCTTGCGGCCGGACGCGCACCAGCGTGCCGTCGTGGCTCAAATAGAAGATGGCCGATTCTAACACCAGCGGATCCGCAAAGAAGCGCTTGCCTTCTTGCTTCTGCCGCCACAGCTCCGTACCGTCCGCGGGATCCAGGCCGTAAATGCCGCCTTCACGGTCAGCGACGACGAGGACACCGCCCACGAGGACGGGGCTCGCGTGCACCTCGGATGAACTGGGGCTGCTTTCCCACTGCTTCTGACCGCTCGAGCGGTTGATCGCGTAGACCGTACCCTGCGTCGTGGCGACGTAGACCGTGTCTGAAGTGACCAGAGGCCGCGCCCAGAACCAGTTATTGCCGTCGAAGTGCCATCGCTCATCGCCAGTGGCAGTATCGAGGGCGACCACGCGACTTTCGAGGGTCCCGGCGTACACCGTATCGCCATCGCTGGCGATATCGCCAGCGATGGCGCCGCCTACGCCCTTGCTCCAGCGTTCTGCGCCATCGGGAGCGACCGCACGGAGCTTGCCATCGAGCGATCCGACGTACAGGACGCCGCCGCCCAGAGCCGGCGCGCCCCAGAT
>CAYGHU010000233.1:0-2236 GCA_964349785.1 uncultured Dehalococcoidaceae bacterium
TCGCGAAATCTTCGGGCATCTACATCGCGTGGGCGCACCGATTCGGAACGGAACGGGCTAACGCCGTGCCCGGCTACCTTGCTTTCTGCCTCGCTGACGCGGGAGTTCGCCCGCGTCCTGCGGACGGCAGGCCGAGCGGACGGTACAGCGAGTCTATGGCAGGAATCGTCTTGCCATAGACTCGCGACGCGAGAGATGCCGCCAGGTTTCGAACCGCCTGTACCGGTGCACGGTGGGCTGCCTGTCAGGACTCGATGTCCCGCCGCATCTGCTGATACTGCTCAGGTGTGAGTTCGCCGCGCGCGTAGCGTTCGTCGAGGATGCTGCGCGCGTCGCGGCTCGTCGGTGGCGCATCGGCGTGTCCACTCGTGTGGTCGTGACCACCCATCCCCATCATCATCATGCGCATCATGAACCACATCATAAGCCCCATCCCGAGCATCATGAGTGGCAGGAAACCCCACCACGGGAACAGAATGCCGGCCCAAGCGTCCAGGAACATCTACCCTCCCGAATTCTCCGGCAGCCTCGCGATCGTCGAGGGACGCGGTTGCGTAAGCGAATGCTCACCTGACCTCGATTCCGAGGCCAGCCGCTCAGAGCCAGCGGCGGAGCCAGTACTGCTCGAAGGCGACCTTTCCGGCGTGCCAGAGACGGTTCGGACGCTGCATCGAGATGTCCGGCACGGGCGAGGCGAAGAAATCGCCACTCGCCATCCCCGCCTTGCCGCAGCCGACCTCGACGAAGCACGTGCCGTGGCCGTCGAACGCCGTCTCCCGCAAGTCGCCTCGGATCCGCCGCGCGATGTTCTCAGCGACGACCTCCGCCTCGGCGTGGGCGAACACGCCCGCCTTCGGCAGCATCATGCCGTTCTCGAGCGGGATCGCGGTGACGTCGCCGATGGCGTAGACGTTCGCCGCTTTGGTGCGCAGCGTCGCGCGGTCCACCGGGATCCAGCCGGCCGGCCCGCCGAGTCCGCTCGCGGTGACGACTTCGGGCGGCCGATGCGGCGGGATTACCACAGCGAGATCGCATAAGACGCGCTCGCCGTCCACCTCGATCGCGCCCGGCTCGACCGACTTCGGCGCCGAACGAGGATGGAAGCCGATCGAGCGTGCCGCGAGCTCTGCTGCGACGCTGTGCCCGGCGTAGGCGCCGGCGACGGGCAAGGGCAACGGCGCTCCGGCGTGTAGAGGTCGATCTGGGAACGCTGGCGTAAGCCGCGCTCGCGCAGGTAGCCGTCAATCAACATCGCCGTTTCGTATGGCGCCGCCGGGCAGCGGTACGGCAACGAGGCGATCGCGACGGCGACACGGCCGCCGGAAAAGCGATCGAGCGCGTCACGCAGCCGCTCCGCGGCCGGTAGGTCGTACGGGTGATGTGCGTGCTCAGACGTCCCCGGCAGCAGTCCGGGGTCATGAGCCGCGCCGAGGGCGATCACGAGGTAGTCAAAGCCGATCACGCCGGTGTCGGCGATGACCTCAGAGCGCTCGCTGTCGATCCTCGTGACCGTCGCATATGTGACCTCGACGCCACGGCGCTCGATGCGAGAGAGGTCGCGGCTGATCGTCCGTGCATTGCGCTTGCCGACCATCAGCCAGAGCAGCGAAGGGGCGAATGTAAAGGTTGGTGAACGTTCGACAAGCACCACCCGCGCGCCAAGGCCGAGTTGCTGCTTTAGCCGCGTCGCTGCGACTTGTCCGCCGATGCCACCACCGAGGACGACGACGGTCGGTTTGCTGCTCGCTGTCATACTTGCGCTCCTAGAATGTCACCACGCGGTCGCTTTCCGCGATCCATGCGGCGAGGTCGGCCATCGAGGAAAGGATCGCCTCCGGCATCACATCGCCGTTGTGCATCCCGCAGCGAGTTACGCAGGTGGTGCAGATCTTGATGCGCGCTCCGCTGGTGAGTAGGCCGCGCAGCATCGCCTGCAGATCGAACTCTGCCCCCTCGGGCATCGCCCCTTGGCGGACAAGGTCGATCGCGTCGTTCATGACGAAGATGCGCACGGACATACGTTGTGCGAGGAGCGCCCCCGCCAGCCGCAACGCGTTCCAAGTCGCGTCACCCTCGAACGGTGATTGGCTGAGGACGATCAGCACGGAGCGAGCCGAAGGTGGCTCAGCGCCGCTACTTCTGCTGGCGAGACGGCGGATCGGTGTCACGAGCGCTGCTACCTTGTTCATCCGGCCGCACCGACTTCCACCGGCAGCCCGGCTGCCCGCCATTCAGG
>CAYGHU010000234.1:0-2235 GCA_964349785.1 uncultured Dehalococcoidaceae bacterium
CCTTCGAGGTTGTAGTACGCACGCTTCTCCAGCGAGAAGAGGTGCACCACGACCGTGCCGAGGTCGATCAGCACCCAGCCACCGTCGGGGGCGCCTTCCTGATGGAACGGCAGGCCGGACGCGTGCGCATCCGTGTCGAGCGTGTCGATGAGCGCGCCGAGCTGCCGCTCGTTCATAGCGGTGGCGATGACAAAGTAGTCGGTGAACGTGGACAACGAGGTGAGGTCGAGCAACACGACATCGGAGGCCTGGCGGTCAACCAACAGGTCGACGACGTGATGGGCAAGTTCAGGACCCTGCAGACTCAACCTCCATTCGGGCCGCGGACGTAGGCCCTCGCAAGGCAGTATAGCAGCGGCGGCGGCATCTCAGCCCGTCAGGGTCCACGCGCGAGGCTCAACGAGCGGCGGCGCAGGCTGCCTCGACGACTGAGGTCGCGGGCGCTCGCCCGTCTCCATAGTCTGTGGTCAGCCCGAAGTGCAGGACGTTGTTGACGAGCGAATAGCCGGTCATCGTCACCGTCGCCGCCGGCCCGAGGGCGGGTGGGCCCTGGAGCGTCGCCTGTCCCGACTTGCCATCCAGGCCGACGCGGGCGGACACGCGGCCCAGGAACTCCGAGCGAGCGTCGATCACCATCTCGGCGCCATCGAGGCGGAACGGGGCCTCGAACACGCCGCCCTGACCGCCGAAGACCGGGCCGCCGACCTCGAACGACATGAGCCCGCCGCCACCGCCCGCCTCGAGGCGTACTGAGAGCGCTCCCGAGGTATTCAAGGTGGTATTGCGCCACTGACCGCTGCACCGCAACCCGTTCAGCGCCGCGAGCGACGCAAGCGCGCCCGGAGAGGCGTCGGGCGTCGCGGACGGCAGGGACGAGGTGACCGTCACGAGCGGCGGCGCGGGCGTCCTCGATGCCGGGACGGCCGTGACACTCCTCGCGACGGTGGCGGATGCTGTGGCGAGTATGACGTCGTCATAGTCATCGTCTCCCGAACAGCCCGCGAACAGCGCGGCGCCGACGACAGCAAGGATCAGCGCAGTGCGATGTTGCCCCATGCGTCCGATGGTAACGCGCCAGCTCCCGTCCGCGGCAGCACGCGGGCCCCATGCGAGCGCTATGCCTACAATGGACGTATGACGACGAAGCCTCGGGTACTGGTCGCGATGTCCGGCGGCGTCGATTCCGCCGTCGCCGCCGCGCTGCTGCATGAGCAGGGCTACGACGTCGTGGGCGTCACGCTCCGGCTGTACACCGAGGCGGACGACACGGCGTACCGCTCGAAGCGGTCGTGCTGCGGCGTCGAGGACGTGGCGGACGCGCGGGCGGCGGCGCAGCGCATCGGCATCCCCCACTACGTACTGAACATGGAGCGTGAGTTCGAACGCGACGTGCTCGACCCGTTCGTGCAGGCATACGCCGATGGACGCACGCCGAACCCGTGCCTGGCCTGCAATCAGCACGTGAAGTTCTCGACGCTCCTCGAACGCGCGGTGGCGATGGGCTGCGACCTGCTCGCCACCGGCCACTATGCGCGCATCGACCGCCTCGATGGGCGCTACCGGCTGCTGACCGGCGTCGATGAGCGCAAGGACCAGTCGTACGTGCTCTACACCCTGGACCAGGAGGCGCTCCGGCGGACGCTGTTCCCCGTGGGCGACCTGCCGAAGAGCGAGGTGCGCCGCATCGCCGCCTCGATCGGGTTGGGCGTCGCGGACAAGCCGGACAGCGCCGACATCTGCTTCGTGCCCGGAGGCGACTATCGCGAGCTGCTGCGCTCGCGCGGCGTGGCGTTCGAGCCCGGCGTCCTTATGACCGCCGATGGGACGCGCGTGGGCCAGCATGAGGGCGCGGCGGGGTACACCGTCGGACAGCGCCGAGGGCTCGGCGCGGCGGGCGGAGAGCGCCGTTACGTCACCGAGGTAGACGCCCGTGCGAACCTCGTAGTAGTCGGGACCGAGGACGAGCTGTTGGCACGCGGCCTGGCCGCCTCGGATCCACACTGGGTCTCCGAGCCGCCGCGCGAAGCCGAGACCCTGACAGCGCGTATCCGCTATCACGGCGCCCTCGTGGGGGCGCGAGTGCGGGAGCGCTCCGAATCCAGCTTCGTCGTGGACTTCGAGCGGCCAGTGCGGGCCGCGACGCCCGGTCAGGCCGTCGTCCTGTACCGTAACGACGAGGTCGTCGGAGGCGGGACGATCGAGGGCCGCCACGGCTGAGGCTGAGGCTGAGGCTGA
>CAYGHU010000235.1:0-2232 GCA_964349785.1 uncultured Dehalococcoidaceae bacterium
ACAGCACCGGCAACCAGCAGCGCGTGGGCCAGTACGATGACCTCTTCGATACCACGCGCGCCCGCACGGGCTTTGAGGTATGGGGCCAGAAAGGCCGGGTCAAATTTGATCTGGCGGCGTCCCACGGCGGCGATCGCGGTGATCAGCGCTACTCGGCCGACGTGGCCATCGGCCGTATGGTCAAGGCGCACGTGCAATACCAGCGGTCGCCCAAACGCCTCGATCACGATCCGCTGACGTACGTCGATGCCGCGTCCAACATCGGCGGCACCTTTGTCGTCGAGCACACCGACACGGATCCGTTTGCGGAGTACGGCTTCGACTACGCCGAGCTCATCTCACGCCTCGAAGTCGTGTTGCCGAAAGCGCCCTTCCTGCGCTTTTACGTCAGCCACCGGCAGGAAACGCGCAGCGGAAGTCGACAGTCGCTTGTCACCTCCCACTGCGCCACATGCCACGTGGTGAGCTACTCGCGCGAGATGGATCAGAAGACCTCGGACCTGATCGCCGGCATGAGACTCTCCACCGCCAGGGTGTCGGTCGATTACCAGTACCAGAACCGCCGCTTCGATGAACGGGGCGGCGGACTGACGCACACCTATGACCGCGCCGTCCACCCGGCCACGCTCGCCGACGTCTTCCTCAACCGGGTGCAGTTCGACCAGCGGGCCGGCCCGCTGCCTTTCGACACGATGCCGTCGATTGAGACGACCCGGCACGCACTGAGAGCGGCTTTTGTACTCCCGGGAGAAATCCGGACGACCGGGAGCTTCACGTCCACGCAAACGCGCAACCTCGACACGAACCTCAAGACGCGCCAAATCGGCGGCGTGGGACGGTTCGTGGTGCCGCTGGGCACGCGCCTCAGCCTGCGTGGCAGCGCGCGCCGCTACACCATTGAGTCGGACAGCGTGGCCATTGATGTGATCGAGCTCGTCTCTCCGGCCGGCCCCACTGCGGGCCGCACGTACGCGCAGGCGTATCCGACATTCGGCAACCCCGACTACGTGCGGGAATCCTCGCTCTCGCGCACGCCCACGGACATGTCGTTGGAACTGTCCTGGAAGGCGTTCAAGAACACGACGCTGCGTGCCGGCTACGCCTGGGAGGAGATTCGCCGCGATCACTTCGCGGTCAACCGCACCACCACGCAGTCGCTGCTCCTCAGCGCGCGCGGGACGCCGGCAAAGGGCCTGCAATGGCGGTCCCGCTTTGACTATGACTGGACGCGCGACCCCTTCCTCAACGAACGCGCGGCCCTCCCGGCAGTCCTGCAGACAGCGCCCAGTCCCGGCAACCTCCCGTTTACCGGGCTGCAGTATTACCAGATGTACGGCTCGCGCCAAGCCGACCTGACCTCGTTTCCGACCCGTCACGGCTCATTCGATCAGACGGTGACATGGACGCCGGTCCAGGCGGTCTCGATCTCCGGTCACTACCGGTGGCACGACGCCTCGAACGACGACCTGAACTTCTCCACGTGGGAGCGCACCTCGCATGCGCCTGGTGTGGAATTCTGGATCGCACCTGGTGAGCACTGGAGCCTGATGGCCGGGTACACGTACCAGAAGGAGACCCTGGAGACGTTTCTGTACACGCTCGCCTTCAGTGGTTGAGCGGGCGGAATCACCGGGGGCCAGTTTGGCTCCCTTGCCGATCAGAGTCGCTACACAACCACGACCAACACCGCGTTCGCCGCGCTGCAAATCTTCCCGTCATCGCGCGTCGAGCTCTTCGCCAACGTGCTCTACACCCGCGGGACAGCCGCGATTGACCAATTGAACTACGACCCGACGCTGCTGCCTGGTCCGATCGCTGGGCTCGACTTCGTGCTGATGTCGAAGAGCTTCAGTGACTTCTCTGACCTGCGTCAGCGCTATGCCACCGGTCTGGGGGGCGCCAACGTGAGAGTGACGCCCAATCTGGTGTTCAACGGAACGATTGAGTATCGCGACTATCAGGACGAACAGCCTTATCTGTTTGACACGACCGGTAAGCGGTGGACCGGGATGGCCGGAATTACGTGGAAGTGGTGACGACAGCCACCCCAGTCAGGGGCGGATCGTGATCTTCCTGATCACCGGCGGGGTGAGGGGCTGGCTCATCCCGCCGTCCGCGCCCATCGTCGTCGGCGTGTCGGCGAGGGCGTCAACCACATCGAATCCTTTGGTCACCCTCGCGAAGATCACGTAGCTGGGCGGCAGCGGGTAGTCCTGGTGCATGACGAAGAAC
>CAYGHU010000236.1:0-2223 GCA_964349785.1 uncultured Dehalococcoidaceae bacterium
CAACAAGACGTCCGAGCCCAAGCAGATCCCGACGGTAAACGCCCCCAACAAGGTCACCGACATCGGTGGCGCGGACGGAAACTACAAGGTGCCGCTGGCGCCCGGATTCAACTGGGAGGTGAGTCAGTCCTGGGCCGAGCACTGCGAGGAGTGCAATCGACGCTATCCCGACTGGGGCTACTGCACCCTCTCTCACACCGGTGGCTGCTGCGATCACGGTCTGGACTTCAATCTGCCCGGAGACGCCGATCTCGGCAAGCCGGTGCTGGCGACGGGTGACGGCAAGGTCCGTTCCACCGGCTATGATGCCGGCTGGGGTTACAATGTTGTGATCGAGCACACTGGCAACATCTGCAGCCGCTACACCCACATGATGGAGGATTCCATCGTCGTGACGGAGGGGCAGGATGTCTGCCAGGGGCTCAAGATCGGCAAGATCGGCAACACTGGCGCTTCGGAAGGAGCGCATCTGCACTTCCAGTTCGAGAACTGTGACTCCGGCAAGGGTCTGGCCATGGGCTTCACGGACGGCAACGGAGTGCCGATGTGTACCCGTGGAGACGATGTCTTTGACGATGACGGAAACTACAACTTCCTGAATCTCACCAATTCGCCGCGCGAGAGCTGCGAAGAGGGAGATCCGGGCGCGATCAGCGGAGGTGGCGAGCTGCCGCAAGGTGGCTGGCTGCGCGCAACTTGTGGGACTCTCCCGGGCTGCCCGCTGGTCTCCAACTGTGGACGCGGATTCGATCATGAATTCAGCGATCAACAATACCTGGACCCGGAGGTCGAAAAGGCCTCCCTCTACCTGTGGAGCGAGTGCGCGCTCGACGGCAAGGAAGACGGAGGTGTGCATCAGTACGACTTCATCACGAGGGCGGAATCCCTCAAAATCTCGATGTACCTCTTCGGGCTGATGAGCGGCTGTGGGGTGGACAACCCCTTCCGCGACGTAAATCCGGAGGACTGGTACTTCCCGATCATCGCCTGCGCGGTGCGTTACCGGCTGGTGGATCACGGGGCTGCGCTCTTTTACCCAAACAGGGAGGTGACATACGCGGAAGCTGCGAAGCTGGTGGTCGGCCCCGCTGTGATCAGTGGGGTGATCGAAGCCGTGGCGGACGGAGGTGGCCATTTCAGACACTTCCCGTCCAATCACTGGGCAAACGGCTACATGGAAACGCTCTACACCTACGGCGGGATCCTGCGCGAAGCGGATGAGATTCATCCGGAAGATCCGGTGTCGCGTCGCGAGTACATCATGATGGCCGCGGCGCTCTCCCCGTGCTTCTGCGCGAACGTGCGCTGCGAGCGATCATGCAACACCTGTGATCAGGAAACCTACTCATGCGTAGATCCGGATGACACGCGACCGGGTGTCGGTGGTGAGGACGTGAAACCGGAGGAGCAAGGAGATCCTTCGCGAGATCCCGGAGCTGCTGGCGAGGTCAACATTTCGGTGCGGGAAGATCCGGATGCTAGCGTCTCGCAGGCGGTACCTGACGCAGGGGTGCAGAGTCCTGACGCCGAGCGGCCGCCTCAGCTCATCATTCCGGGTCTTCCGGATGCTGGGCAGGTGGATGCGGCGGTGCGAGAGCCTCAGGAGCCCGCAGTACCTCCGCAGGATCGTTCCTGCATCGGCTACCAGATCGACCTCTGGGCGATCGGGGGCTGGCTGGAGGCGCAGACCAGCGGGGTTCATGCGGGCTACACGGTCTATAGGTTCGAGGACGACGAGCACGCCATCGTCACGCTCTTCTGCGATGAACTGCCGGCGATGATCCTGCTGCATTCGGGCTTCGACGAAGCCACGGCGGCACGGATCGAAGATCAATGGCCGGCTTTCGAAGCGTGGGCGCCCTACCGGGGCGAGATGACCTTCAACGTCAACGACGACCAGGCCTATCACATGGAGGCTACCCGTCGCGTGCATGTCTTCGAGGGTGAAGGGAGCTCGGACAACAACATCCTCATTCGCGCACCTGCCAGAAACTAGCCCACCGAGAACGTCGCCGTTCGTAAGGTGGCCGGAGCTTCGCTTCGGTCACCAATTCCCAAAAAATTCTAAAAACGGGTCTTATTTATGTGCGATCTGGAAAACCATTTGAGCAACATCCAAACCTTCCACCACGCCCCCATTCTGTAATATCTGACAACGAGCCAGCATCACCTGAGACGGTTTATCATTTGGCAAAGCGGAAAAATTCGTGATCGCTTCAGGCC
>CAYGHU010000237.1:0-2121 GCA_964349785.1 uncultured Dehalococcoidaceae bacterium
CGATGCCGCTTCTCGCGTCATCGCGCAGCGGCACGCTTCTCAGCAGCAACCCACCACCAACACGATGTTCAAAGCACCTCCGGAGCGGTTTTCATATCCCGGAAGGTGGGATCACACCTCAGACTTCATGGTCTGGCCGGTGATGCTGACCCGTATCATGGCGTCTCAGTACGGATTCGGCGCCTTCCTCGTCCGAATCCCGCACCGGCCGCGAGCGTCATCGAGTCTGTGTGGTCACTGGCGCCGGGATGTTTAGGGTCCGACGGTTCTCTTGCATCTGTGCTCCAACTGCGGGAGACAGCGAGCGGACAAAAGGTAAAGGGGAGCGGGATAGATCGGTGTGCGCAAGTGGCGCGATCCTTACAATAGCGCTGTCTTGCTCGCGCGCTGGCCTTGCGAGGTCGTTGGCCTGAACGACTGCACGGTCATGTCCAGGCGGAGCAGCAGGCGGTATCGAAAAGGATATTCAAGACATGAGACTGAGCCCACCAGCCGCCATCGATGGACATCCGTTCCGACGTGAGATGGCGCTGCTCTTCCAGGCGGCGCTCCTGATCTTTGTGTTTACGGTGGTGGTCGGGATACTCAATGGGACGGATGCCGTCGACTTCGACCAGAAGACAATCCTCACCCACGTCCATACAGGTACGCTTGGCTGGATCACCCTCAGCGTCTTTGCCGCGTCGCTATGGCTGTTCGGCCAAGGGGCACTGAGCCCGGCTGAGCAGGCGAGCGGGAGGTTCTTGGCCTATGCGGCCGCAGTGAGTTTTGTCGCCTATAACGCGGCTTTCCTCACGACGTACGGATCGATGCGCCCCACACTCGGTGGATTTGCGCTCGCTGCCATTGTTGGCTTCCTGATCTGGATTGCAATGCGAGCGCGTTCCATGGAGTTGACGACACCGCATGTGGGTATCCTCGCCGCGGTGGGTACCTCTGTCGTGGGAGGTGTGCTTGGGGTGCTGCTCGGCATCAAGATCGCGACGGGCGACAATGTCCTGCCGGATGGTGGCGAAGACGCCCATCCCGCGACCATGGTCATCGGCTTTCTCATCCCGGTGGGGATGGCGCTGGCGGAATGGGCCTTGACCTGGCCCCAGCCTGATCGCGCGACCAGGCTGGGAGCGGTGCAGATGATCTTGCCCTTTGTGGGCGGTGGTTTTGTGGCGGTAGGGCTCTTGTTAGACGCTCCACCCCTCATCGGGTTGAGCTTGCCGTTCGAGCTGGCGGGGGTGGGGATATTCATCCGCAGGATGTGGCCGTCGATCAGCGCCATCGAGTGGCGAGTCCCATCGCCCGGGCGTTTCGCGACACTGGCGGCGGCGGCGATCGCGGTGGACCTCGCTCTCTTCGTCTATCTGGTCGTACGAAACTCGGGTGACCTTGACAAGGCGCCGCAATACCAGATCCTGGCGCTCGACCACGTCATGTTCATTGGGGTGATGACCAATTCCATCCTGGCGTTGCTCTTCGCCTTGCTGGCAGGCCGGACGAGCTGGCTAACGCCCGTCCAACATGTCGTCTTCTTTGGAATGAACATCGGTCTCGCCGGGTTTGCTGTGGGGCTGTTCTTCGACGTGACGATTCTCAAGCAGGTGTTCACTCCCGTGCTGGGCGCCGCACTTCTGATCGCGATCGCCGCGGTGAGCCTGACGTTGCTTCGCGGCCCTCGCCCGGAAGTCCAGCCGGCGGCCGGCCCGGTCGCCTGACGGGTGTCCACTAGACCGGACAACGGTGAGATTTGCAATAACTGAGGGGCAGACGAACGAAAACGAGATCCAGTCGATTCTGGCACGAAATACGCTGATATTCTCTGCCCCTCTGTCAAGCGAAACGGTTGAACCGCGCTAACCCGCGAGCGGCTTCGCTTTGCCGAGCGCCAGACAGAACATTCGCCGAGCGGTTCGTTCAGGAATTGGCGAGCCCGGCCTATTCGATACGTCTTCTCGTCTCGACCTGCACTATCACGCCGTCATGCCTGCGGCGGATGGCTCCGCGCTTCCACGTCGCGCAGCCAGGTACGGACGACCTGCGCGACCGCTTCGGCGTCAGTGAAGTTCAGGGTACCGTCAAAGCCGGCGGCGACGTCCGTCGTGCGGCGGACGGTGGCCCGCAGCGGCG
>CAYGHU010000238.1:0-2119 GCA_964349785.1 uncultured Dehalococcoidaceae bacterium
CCGATCAGGTTGACCATCGCGACATAACCATTGACGGCCGTTGAGCCGAGCGGCAGGCCAAGACAGGCGCGCAGGTGGTTCTCAAACTGACCGCAGTCCGCACCCTCGATGGTCCAGTGCCCTGAGTTGTGCACCCGGGGGGCCATCTCGTTGGCCAGCAATTGCCCGCCGAAGAGAAAAAACTCAATCGAGATGACCCCCACGTATTCAAGGGCCTGGAGGACGGCCCCGGTGTGCAGCGTTGCCTGATCCTGTAGGGCTTGCGATATGTCCGCAGCGGGCACGACAGAGCGGCGGAGGATGCCGTCGCGATGCACGTTGTGAATCAGGGGATAGTATCGGGCTTCGCCGTCGCGGCCCCGAACCGCGATCATCGAAAGCTCCCGATCGAAGGGGATGAATCGCTCAAGGACGAGGGGGACGCCGCCAAGTTCTTGCCACGCGCCGGAGACATTGTCGGTCGTTCTCAGGACAATCTGCCCTCTTCCGTCGTAGCCGAAACGGCGCGTCTTCAGTACCGCTGGGAGACCGAGGCGCTCCACCGCACCACGCAACTGTGTTTTTGAGTCGACCGATTCGAAGGACGGCCCGGGGACGCCTTCGCGCCGGAAGAACTCCTTCTCCAGCACGCGATCCTGTGAGGCGGCGAGCGCGGCCACTGGCGGATACACATGCGGCACGCGCTCGGCGAGGAAGCGCACGGCTTCGATGGGGACGTTCTCGAACTCGTAGGTGACGACGTCCAGTCCGGAGGCGAAGCGGGCCAGTGCATCGTAGTCGTCGTAGCCCGCGCGGATACGTTCGGCGAGACCGTCCACGGCGGCCTCCTCGGCGGGTTCGAAGAAGCGAAAGCGCAGGCCTAACGGGTAGCCGGCAAGGGCCAGCATGCGTCCGAGTTGGCCGCCTCCGAGGACGCCGGCGATCACGCCTCGGCCCGGGGGTCGGGCCGGTCGAGCACCGCTTGCGTCTGCTCGGCGCGGTACTTGTGCAGCGCGGTCCGGATCTCGGGGTGCGTCTGGCCGAGGATCGAGGCGGCGAAGAGGGCCGCATTGACGGCTCCGGCGCGGCCAATGGCGAATGTCGCGACGGGCACGCCAGCGGGCATCTGCGCCATCGACAGCAACGAGTCCATCCCTCTGAGTGTCTTCGACTCGACCGGCACGCCGAGCACAGGAAGTGTGGTCTTCGCCGCCGTCATACCCGGCAGGTGCGCCGCGCCGCCGGCCCCGGCAATGATTACGCACAGCCCGCGTCCCTCGGCGGAGGCGGCGTATTCGAAGAGCAGGTCCGGGGTCCGATGCGCAGACACGACGCGCACCTCGTAAGGCACGCTGAGGGCGTCGAGCGTCTCAGCCGCGTGCGACATCGTCTCCCAGTCTGACCGCGAGCCCATGATGATGCCGGCCAGGGGCTGCATAGAGTCTCCTGCGTCGCGCACAGCGGTGCGCCTTCATCTTACGTGCGCGGCAGATCGAGGGCGATACTCCGGCCGGACAACTCCCCACGCAGCCATCGAGCGGTTATCCTCGGTACATGGCACAGCCACCCGTCCCCGCGCTCAAGGAATGGGCCATCATCGTGGATGCGCTGGTCAGCGGCGCCCAAATCGTCGACCTGCGGAAGGGCGGTATCCGCGAGGAAGGCCGCCACTTTTCGCTCCGAGCGCCGCGCCTGTGGCTGTACTCGAGCTATGAGCATCAGCGTCCACATCTGCTGAAGCCGGAGTGGCGCGCGCGGCTTCAAGGGATCGTCGACGATGCGCCGCCTCCCGGCATGCTGCGTATCGAGGCGTGGGCAAACATCGTCGTCGCGGCGACGGTGAGTACGCCGGACAGCCTCGGACCAATCGATGATGAACTGATCTGGACGCGCGAGTACGCGGAGCAACGGCTGCACTGGAAGCCGAAGCATCCGCTGTGGGTGCTCGCGTTGCGTACCTATCGCCTTGAAGAGCCGCTGTTGCTGCCGTGGCGCGAGGAGTATCGCGGGTGCACCTCGTGGGTGAGCATCTTCGACCTGCCGTCCGACCCGACAGCGCTGCCCGCCACCCCTGCGCTCGATGACGCCGCGTTCGAAGCACGACTGCGCGCGTTGCAGGCAGCGTTGCCGCACCCCTTTG
>CAYGHU010000239.1:0-2102 GCA_964349785.1 uncultured Dehalococcoidaceae bacterium
ACTCCGATCTCGTCATGTACGACCGGCAGACCGAGTCCTGGTGGCAACAGATCACGGGCGAGGCGATCGTAGGCGAGTTGGTGGGCACGACGCTCGACTTCGTTCCCGCAGGCATCGTGGCGTACTCGGACTTCAAAGCCTCTGCTCCGGAGGGGCGCGTGCTCTCGCTTCAAACCGGTCATGAAAGACCATACGGCAGCAACCCGTACGTCGGCTATGACACGGGTACCCCGTTCCTCTTCAGCGGCGATGTCGACACACGTCTGCGATCCACAGAACGCGTGGTGGCAGTCGTGGTTGATGCCGAGGCTGCGGCGTATCCCTTCCAGGTCCTCGAGGAAGAACGAGTCGTGAACGATGTGGTCGGCGGCCGGCCGCTGGTCGTGCTATTCAAGCCTGGCGCCCGCTCGTCTCTCGATACGGAGACGATTCGGGATTCGCGGCAGGTCGGGGCCGGCGTGGTTTTCGATCGGCGCGTCGGCGAACGGACGTTGACCTTTCTCGCGGCCGGAGACTTCGCGGCGGATATCGAAACCGGGAGTCAGTGGGACATCACTGGCCGGGCAGTGCAGGGGCCACTGGCGGGCACACGGCTTGAACCTGTGACGCACGGCAACCACTTCTGGTTCGCCTGGGCGGTGTTCCGTCCAGACACCCACGTCTACGAGGGTCACGACTAGGCACCGCTTCGTTGCTGTACGCCCCCTCTACCTCGCCAAGGACTATGTTTTGCTGATGGACGAGCATGCCTGAATCCCGAGTGAGGATTGCGACATCGTTGCATGTCGAGTCGAGTGTGACATCGATCACGGTAGGCCCGTCGCCGTGGTGTACCGATCGATCGTCTGCTTAGCCACGGGACCCTCGATCCGACAGAGGATGGATACGCGATACGGCTTCCGGCCGGGGAATCCGCCTGGGCGCTCGCGAACGAGTTTGCTGATGAGGAGTCGGAGTGTTGTCCGTCACTGGCCATCGAGATCGAGGCGGACCCGGAGGCCACAGTCGTCCGCGCGTGGTTCGGGCTGTGACCTCGTCTGTATGAGCCTTAGGGTGCGGAAGGCAGTCCGTGCACGGGCGCAGGCAGCTTCGTGATCGCCATTGAGATGCCACCCGCACGGATCCACATCCAGGCGGCCCGCAGGCTCGCGTTCGAGGTGGTCACGGCATTCGGCGCGACGAAGGATGAGCACGCGCCGAATGTCCTGCGGTGGGAGTCCGATGGGCGACTGCTCGTTGAGTTCCACACGGCAGTGCCGACGCTGTTTGGCGGCAGCCGGCGGTACCGCACGGTGGAGCGCGTAACCCTCGTCCCGCCAGAGCGAGTGGAGTTCGAGGGCGTGGAGGGCCCGCTACCCCTGCTTCGAGACCGCTTTACGCTCGACGAAGTCGGCGGCTGCACGGATTTCACCTATGAGAGTACGTTCGGGCT
Source organism: uncultured Dehalococcoidaceae bacterium (assembly GCA_964349785.1). GTDB lineage: Bacteria > Chloroflexota > Dehalococcoidia > UBA2979 > UBA2979 > JAIBBD01. Next base: position 1,433 of record CAYGHU010000239.1, read on the forward strand.
GAAGGGCTGGCTTGCTGGCTGGCTGCTGGGCCAGGTATACGTGCGCCCGCTGCTCGGGAGGTTCATGCGACAGCACGTGGAGGAGCTCAAACGGACGGTAGAGGCGCGCGCAGCGCGCAGCCACGTCTACCCACAGCCAATGTGCATGCATCTCGACGTGAGCCCTTAGCGAGAGCGCCGGTTCAGGGGCGCAGCGGCGCTCGCGCAACCAAAAGCGTGTAACCGAGAAGTTGATCCTCCACCGCATCGAGGGCGAGCCGCGCAAGATGCTGGCCGGTCCGGACGTCTTCCAACGGTAACGCCAGCTTCCCGAGCTTTACGGCCACCTCGGCGCCGAGGAGCGTCAGGTGGATCCGGCGAGCGAGATCATGGAGCGCTTCATCGTGCGGCTCCTCGTGTTGCAACTGCAGTCCGGCGCCCTCGAGGTACCCGATGTAGTCCTCGACAGGTCGTGCGTCGGCGACGCAGGCCACCCAGGCGAGCAGCGAGTCAAGCTCTGGCACGAGTTCGCCGCTTCGAGTGAGGTCCACGATGCCAACGCTGCCGCCCGGGCGGAGCACACGAGCGATTTCGTGCACGGCGGTCGCCTTGTCGGGGAACGTGCAGAGGGCACACTCGCACAGCACGGCATCGACGCTGTCCGTCGCTTGCGGCAAGCGCTCCGCGTCTC
>CAYGHU010000240.1:0-2080 GCA_964349785.1 uncultured Dehalococcoidaceae bacterium
CTCCGGAGCACGCCGATGTCACCTCGTTCGCCAGTGGTCACACCTACCGGACAGGGCCGCCGATCAGCGGCCCACCGCCACCGATGACCGCCCCCGGCCGCGCTCCCAGGCCACTCCTCTCCTTCGCGATACCGACCTACCAGCACGGACACACCCTCCCTACGGCGCTCGATAGCATCCTCACGTCGCCACGCGCCGCCGAAGTCGAAATCGTCATCTCGAACAACGCCTCCACGGACGCCACCGCCGAGGTCGCAGCCCGCTACGCCGCTCGCTACCCCAACGTGCAGATTCGACATCAGGACATCACCGTCACCTTCGACGAGAACCTCGCCCGGGCGATGGAGGCCTGCGCCGGCCGCTTCATCTGGACCATGTCCAGCGATGACGCCCTCCTGCCGGGCGCACTCGGCACCGTCCTGGATACGCTCGCGGATCTCACTCAGGACTCGATGCTCGTCGGAAACTGGTGGATCGCCGATGGGGATCTGGCACCCGTCCGTCTCCGTCGCGCGTTTCACCGCGACCGCCTGCTCACCACCCCGCGCGAGGCCGTCCCGGTCGTTGGCCTGTGGACCCTCTTCATGTCCTGCCTGATCCTTCCCGCGGATGCAGCCCTCCCCGAACTCGTCCGCTACCGCACCGGCGAAGGCCTCACGCACTGGAAGATCGCCACTCGCCTGGCCGCAACCGGCACGCCAACCATCGAGTCGGGCACCCCCTTCGTCACCCAGCGCATTCCGGAGATCGTCGACCCGCCCTACTACGATGTGCCCGTCGTGGTGACGCAGAACGTCCGGCGTCATATCCGCTCGCTGCGTCACGAAGTCGGACTCAGCGGCAACGCAGCGCGTGCAACGCAATCGCGTGTCCTGCGCCTGGTGTTGCGGGGCTACGTAGGCACTGCACTCCAGCATTGGCCTGTGGTTGCCCGTCGCTGGTTCCGCCCGCTACTAGCCGATTACTGGACATTTCCGGCGTTCTGGCTGTGGATCCCGCCCCTCTATGTCCTACCTCGACCACTACTCCGTATCTTGTGGGCCACGTACGTTCGGCTCCGCCGACGACTGACTCCAACCCAGCACGCACGATGAGTTCATCTGGGAGGGGCTGATGGACGTCCTGCTACTGGCGAACAACTGGCCAGGCCTCCAAGTCACCGAGTACTTGCGGGCACAGGGGGAGACGATCGTCGGGCTTGGGATCCACGCACCAGACAAGCAGCGCCTCACCGCCGAGATCGTGGCAGCATCGGGTGTCGCACCTGATCGAGTCTTCGAAGGTCCGGCACTGCGGAAGACCGCCATGGTGCAACGGATTCGGGAGTGGCGCCCGCAGATCATCGTGAGTGCATTCTGGGGATACATCCTCAAGCCAGAGGTCATCGAGATTCCCTCTGCTGGCTGCATCAACATGCACCCCGGGTATCTCCCGTATAACCGCGGTATGAACCCCAACGTCTGGCCGATCGTTGAGGGCACACCGGCGGGTGTCACCATTCACTACGTCGATCCCGGAGTCGATACAGGTGACGTGATCGCGCAGCGTGAAGTGCCGGTCGAAGTGACTGACACGGGCGGTAGTCTCTACGACCGGACACTCATCGAGATCGTGGATCTCTTCAAGGAGGTGTGGCCCGCGATCCGCGCCGGTACTGCACCACGGATCCCGCAGGATGGGCGTCTGGCGACCCATCACCGCGCGGTCGACGTCGACGCCCTCGATCAGCTCGACCTCAACGCACCGATGATGGCACGTGACATGCTCAATCGAATCCGCGCGCGGACGTATGCCGACCGCACCTACGCATACTTCGAGGAGGACGGGAAGCGCGTGTACGTCTCCGTCATGCTCTCCGAGTCGCGCGGCCGTCCCCTATGACCCTCCGACACGACCTCCGTCTTCTCACGCTCGACCTCGACGACACGCTGATCGACAGCGACGGGACGGCCGAGGAGCGGCTGGCGGACGCGATGCAGCGGGCGCGCTTGGTGCTCGGCGGGGCGCTGGACGATGCGACGGCTGTGCGCGTCGCAGCCTCCGCCGCTGCGGCTGACCCGGTCACCGAGGGGCGTCTGGG
>CAYGHU010000241.1:0-2077 GCA_964349785.1 uncultured Dehalococcoidaceae bacterium
CGAACGCTTCTTCGAGCTCGGCGCGGCGGAGCAGAACATGTTCTCGACCGCCGCCGGCCTCTCGACCATGGGGTTCACGGTCTTCGCTAGCACCTTCGCCGTCTTCGCCGAGCACGCCTTCGACCAGCTCCGCATGTCCATCGCGCAGCCGCGGCTCAACGTGAAAGTCGTCGTCTCGCACGGCGGCGTCTCCGTTGGCGAGGACGGCGCATCCGCTGAGTCCATCGAGGACATCGCGCTCTTCAGCTCGCTCCTCAACTTCCGCGTGCTCGTCCCCGCCGACGTCGTGGAGACCGAGGCGTGCATCGAGCTCGCCGCGAAGACGCCTGGGCCGTTCATGATCCGCACAAGCCGCGCCAGGACCAGCGTCATCTACCCGGACGGCGCGCGCTTCCAGCTCGGCAAGGCGGACCAGCTCCGCGAAGGCTCTGATGTCACGATCATCGCCATCGGCCTGCTGGTCGAACGCGCGCTGGCTGCCGCCTCGGCGCTGGCGGACGAGGGCATCCAGGCCCGCGTGCTCAACATGGCCAGCGTCCGCCCGCTCGACGAGGCGGCGCTCGTCGCCGCCGCGCGGGAGACCGGCGCCATCGTCGTCGCCGAGGAGCACCTGACCCACTCAGGCCTCGGCGCGATGTGCGCGCAGGCGCTCGCGACCAAACACCCCGTGCCCATGGAGTTCGTGGGCGTGAACAACCGCTACGGCGAGTCCGGCACCTCCTCCGAACTCCTCGAACTCATGGGGCTGACCGCCGAGGGCATCATCGACGCCACCAGGCGGGTGCTGGCCCGGAAGTAGCCCAGCACGTCTTTCGAGCGCTGGCCTTCGCTCGATTGAACTCGCCCCGCCGGAACACCGAATGCCGGGTTCATCCACCTATGTCTCGCACCCGGAGATCCGGGCCGCGAGGCGCGACAGATAAGCGCTCCGCTTAGCCTCGCGGGCCATACACCTGGTCATGGGTGCAGTTCATGCGCAGACGAATGGCGTCTGTTTCAACGTACTCGAAACTGAGACGCACCGAATCGCTGGCTCGGGCCTCCCAGACTTGAGGTTTGCTTTCGATCGGGCGGACAAGAAGCGCCGGGTGATTGAGATCATCGGCCATTTGTCTGATGGCCGCTTGAACCTGCTCCCGCTGTTCCGGTGTTTTCCGCTGAAGCCGCTTTTTGAAGACTCTCGTCACGCCAGCGATCCGCACCGGCTTGGAAGGTCGCCGAGACTGCTGCACCATCGGCCTAGTCGTCATCGCTTTCAAGCCACCGCAGCAGGTCGTCGACGTCTGTTGGCTGGTACTCGTCGCCGGTGAGCAAATCGAGGTCGGCTAGGCGTTCGCCCTGCTGCCAGCTTTGAGTCCAGAAATACGATTGCGATCCGTACCGGCGCGAGCGGGCGGGGACTGCATTCCCGATAGTACCCGTGCCTTCGCGTCCCGATGGCACGTACCGGCTCTGGGCCGACGAAGAAGTGAGGCTGATCCGCTCCATGCCGCCTTCAGGCATCCAATTGCTCGTCGTCATCAGCCATACCCTTCTCACGTTCATAGTTGCTCAGATTCTCTTGCATCACACGCACGAACTCGGTCATGCGTTGCGCAGTGAGCCCGATCCGCGCCACAGGCAGGACCGGTATGAACTCAATCGATTCCAACAGCTGACGCTTTTCGTCTTCGGTGCCGACAAGCGCGGGTGGGGCGAACTGGCCAAACGAGAGGATGAACTCTGACCCATGATGCTGGACGAGCAACTGGTTGGCGAACGCGATCTGCTCGGTCTCAAGGTCTACCCAGAGGAGACGGACGGACTTGCCCTGCGTCTCATCCTCGGGCATCGTGCTCCCCGCGCCTTATCCGGGCCACTTGCGAATGTCGCAATCCCGGACTGCCATAATAGCAGCGCAACGCTACCCGCGACCTCGCAGCCTCTCCAGACATCCCCGCCACCACCACCTGCGCTACGCCGCCTCCGCCGCCTCCCCCCGTTCGCGGGCCACCGTCAGCGCGTCGAGCAGGCGCCGCGCCGACCCGGGCGTGAGCTCGACGGCGACTCGGGCGCTCGGGCCCTGCGCCTCGTTCAC
>CAYGHU010000242.1:0-2069 GCA_964349785.1 uncultured Dehalococcoidaceae bacterium
CGAAGACGAGCAGCTCTTGCTCACCCTCGCGCAGCACGCCTCCCAGGTGATCGAGTTGGAGTGGTATTAACGTCTCTGTGACCAAGCGGTCGTTACCGTTCGGCAAGCTCCTTCGGCAGCTCGAACATGAAGCGCACCTCGTCACCGGCGGCGATGCCGTTCCGGCTGTACCAGCCAGGTTGCGCCTCGATGGCGTACAGGTAGTCGGCACCCGGCGTCACGTACTCCAGCGATTCGGCCTTCATCTCCCGAATCTCGGCGATTCGCGAATCGGCCCCGACGAACGCGATCGAGAGGTCGACGTGCGTGTTCTTCATCCAGAAGCTGCCTCGAGTTGGCTTTCCGAAGTAAAACAGCATCCCTCGCTCATCGAGTTCGTAACGTCCTGAAAGACCGATGGTGAATTCGGTGGAGGGTAGGACTTCTACCGGCAGGCAGATGTCGTTGCCGCTCTGTCGGTCAAAGGCGGCGAGGGGTAGTTGCGAGCGAGGCGTCGAGCCGGTGCTTGCGGTTGGCTCAGGCGTCGCCGGCCGCGATATGGCGCTGGCGGCCGGTGTCCGGGCTGGCGTCACAGCTGCGGCGCAATCCGTAGGCATGACGGTCGTGGATGTTACGGCGGGGCTTGGTGACGCCTCGTTGTCACCGCACGCGAGGATGACGATGGCGACGACACCGCAAAGCGTGGCCAGAAGTGCGCGGGGGAGTCGAGGAGGCACGCGGCGATCGTAGTGGCGAGGGCGAGATATTGACAATGCCGAGCAGGGATCGATAGCGTCGAGGCGTGCCGAACAGTGAAGTCCTTGACCTGGCGCTGAGACTCTGGCCCCAGGCGCGCGACCAGGGGACGGTGGACGACCCGGCTGACCTCGACCGCTTGCTGGAGGCGCAGGGATTGCCAGGCGCGCCCGGGCACGAGTGCGGCATCCGCTCTACCTTCGCCTGCTTTGCTCCTGATGAAGAGGCGACATTCGCGCTGCCGACGGGCGAACGCCCGGCTGCAGATGAAGACGCCCGCTTCCTGGCGCACGTGCTGGTCACACGGACGCTCCTCGCGGTGGGGCTCTCCATTGACGAGCGCGCCGACGGCGCGATGACCAGCGCCTACGCGCTCTCCTGGGCGACGGCGGGAGGCGGCAACTACCACCAGGCGCCGCTCGCCCTCGCGACGTCGCTCTGGCTCGTCGCGCTCGACCCGATGAGTACATCGGACCATCCGCTCGCCATCGACTGGGCGGCAACATGCTACGAGCGTGACTGGTGGGATCCGGAAGACCGGCTCTTCTCACACTACGACATACGCGAACGCGCGCTCGACTGGGCGGCGTACGTCAGTTACGACACGGCGCGGCACAGGGGCTGCTCGATGTGGACGCTCGTGGAGCCACTGCTGCGGCTGGAGCAGGACACGCGGGCGAGGCTCGCGCTGGCGCAGTTCTCAGCTTCAACGGATGCCGGCGAGCCCGCTCCCGCCGCCGCGATGCTCGATCGTAACCGTATCGCGGGACTGTTGCGGGGATACTTCAGTCAGTCACAGTCTGGGACCGGTGGCGGCCGGACGCCATGGGGCGGCAGTCCGTAGTCTGTCTTACTCACGCGGGCGTGGAGTGCTCCTCGTGCGGAGGCTGAGAGGCGAACGCCTCGATGGCTTCGAGCACGTTCAGCAGGTGCCGGTCGTCCTTCGAGGCGACGTCCGGAATGTGGTAACCGCCGAAGTCATCGACGACTCCCTTGTGGTCGTCGATGACGAAGTCCGGCGTGATGGGGACGCTGAACTCCGCCAGGCGATCCTTATATCCCCACAGCGGCTTCACGAAGTAGTCGGTCACGTAGCCGTCGAGGTTATGCCGCCGCATGTCCCATCGCCGGATGCCGACGCCCGACCAGATGTAAATGGTGTGGCCGGCCTCGGTCAGCAGTTTGAACACGTCCTCCGCATGGTTTCGCAGCTTCCCGTCCCACATCACAAGGGTGTAATCCACATCGAAGAAGACGTTCAGCTTGCGCATCCCTGCTCCTGAGCCTCAGTAAGTCTCACTACATCATGCCTGCCGAGGGATGGCGGCACAACG
>CAYGHU010000243.1:0-2052 GCA_964349785.1 uncultured Dehalococcoidaceae bacterium
GCGAACTCCGCCATGCCCTCCTCGAACGTCACGGCGGAGCGGAATCCGAGGATGTCCGCCGCGCGTGCCGGTGAGCCGAAGACGTGGCGGACGTCACCGAGCCGGTATCGCCACGGCCGCACTGGCTCGGGCGGCGTCTGCCCAAACTCGCGGCACAGCACCGCCGCCATCTCGCCGACTGAATGCGGTCCCCCGCTGGCAATGTTGTATGCGCCGGAGGCGGACACTGGCGCGGTGAAGGCGGCCAGGTTGGCCCTCGCAACGTCGCGGACGTGGATGAAGTCGCGTGTCTGTCCGCCGTCTTCGAACAGCTGTGGCGTCCGGCCTGCCTCGAGAGCGCTGCGGAAGATGCTCGCGACGCCCGCGTAGGGCGTGTCTCGCGGCATGCGCGGGCCGTAGACGTTGTGGTAGCGCAACGCCGCTACGGCGACATCGTGCTCACGTGCGAAGGCGAAGCAGAGATGCTCCTGGTGCAGCTTGGTGGCCGCGTAGACATTCCGTGGGTCGGTTGGCGTCTCCTCGGTGATCGGCCCGGGTGTCAGGACGGCGCCGCATCGGGGGCAGAGAGGATCGAAGCGCCCCGCGTCCAGATCGGAGACTGCACGAGGGCCCGGGCGGACGTCGCCGTGCTCGGCGCAACGGTAGGCGCCTTCGCCGTACACGACCATGCTGCTGGCGAGCACGAGACGCCCCGAGAAGCCCGCGCGATGCATCGCCCAGAGCCCGGCTGCGGTACCCGCGTCGTTTGTCGCCACGTAGTCGCGCACGTCTCCGAAGTCGACTCCCAGCCCGACCATCGCAGCCTGATGCGAGACCGCGTCCACGCCAGGCAGGACTCGGGCCCATGCCTCGGGGTCGGCTACGTCGCCCCACTCATAGCGGGCCGCTGGATTGAGGTAGTCAGGCCGTGAGGTGTGGGCGCGCCGGTCAAGGCTGTCGAGCACGGTCACCTCGTGACCCTGCTCCAACAGCAGGTCCACGAGGTGACTGCCGATGAACCCCGCCCCGCCCGTGACGAGCGCTCGCATCATTGGGTCAACTCCAGCGTCAGAATTTCGTAAGGCTTTGTCCGTAGCTTACGAGCATGGAGCGCTCCCCCGTCCAGCGAAGCCCAAACGTCGTCGAAACGTACGCGACGCAGTTTACTCCGGCGATGCTGGACCTTTCCTGTCCGAGCCCGGGCGCTGCGTCCGCGCTCTCCGTCGATCTTGGCGGCAGCGACCTCGAGTTTCCGGTGCCCGGCGGCTCAGGTGAGTTACGTGCGTGCATCGCTGGCCTGTACGAGCATCTGCAGCCAGACGACATTCTGGTCACGAACGGCGCCAGCGAGGCGCTTGCCGCGCTCGCGGCGGGCCTCGGCGGGTCCGCCAGGCGGTTCGCCGTCGCGCCCGAGGTGTATCCGAGCCTGACGGAGGTAGCTCGCCTCGCGGGCACGGAGCTCGCTGTCAGGTCTGATCTCGACGGGGCGTCCGCGCTTGTCGTCACGAATCCTACGATCCCCGACGGCCGTCGCGTCGATGTGCGCGCTGTCATCGACCGTGCCGTAGCGGCCGGTGTCACCCCCATCGTCGACGAGGTGTATCGGCACATTACACTGGACGGGGATCCGGTTGCCGCCGCCGCCGACATGCATCCGTTCGCGGTCAGCATCGGAGATCTCTCGAAACCGCTCGGGCTCGGTGGCCTGCGCATCGGCTGGATCGCCACGAGGAACGCCGAAGTCCGCGAGGCGGCGATGCGCTGGCTGCGCGTCTTCACTGGCGGGCCGTCGACGTTGTCAGACGCCGCCGCCCGCGTTGCGATCGATACCTTCGAGGCGCAGGTCGCCACGCATTCGGCGCGCGCCCGGCGAAACGCCTTTGCCATCTACGCCGAGCTGCGCTCAGCCGGCTGGCGCTTCGAGTCTGCCGAGCTCGGACTCACCGTCTGCGCCTACCCTCCGTATTCAGTGTCCGAGGCTGCGCTGTCACGGCTTCGCGATTCGGGCTTCTTTCTCTTCCCGGCAGACTCGCTCGGCCGTCCCGGCGGCTTCCGCATAGGGCTGCTCACTCC
>CAYGHU010000244.1:0-2050 GCA_964349785.1 uncultured Dehalococcoidaceae bacterium
GCGATAGAGAGAGCGTGTCGGGTGTCGAGAGCGGGCGCGTTCCCACCGTGGCGGGATTTCCGCCGGCCGCGTCTCCGCCGACGCTCGATTCGAGCGAATGGGCAGAGGGTCTCGCGGGTGCGCTGTCCCCCGCCGACGGGTTAGGCTCGGAGGGGCCGCCGGCTGTGCTTTCGGAGCCTGAAGCGGCAACTCGAATTGCTGACGAAGCCTCAGACGTCGGCGATGCTCCGACGGGTGAGGTCCCCGACGAGACGGAAGGTTGCGACGAGGTGGAGTTGCATCAGTCCGCCGGAGCGGGTTCGAGCGCGCCGGAGGGTTCCGAGTCGGACGTGGAAGGTCGCGGGCACTCGAAGAAACGCCGCCGTCGGCGTTAGGCCGTAGCCGGATTGCCGGTGCACCCGGCGAGCTGCGATCTCTGGCCCTGCGACGCTACTTCTTGCCTTGTTTCTCCGGTTTGGGCTTCCACTCGCGGGCGAGGCGCTGCGCTTCGGCGATCTGCTCGGCAGTCATGCTCGAGGCAGCATTATCGCGACTGAAAGTAGCGATTTCGATTCGGTGATCACCGGGAGCGAATTGTGTCGTGGCGAGATGGGACCACAAATAGGCCTGGACGTTGTCCCGCGGAACGCCCCGGCCGGTTGTGTACGCTGCACCGAGGTCCAACTGCGCAGCGGCAAAACCCTGTTCAGCGGAGCGAAGCAGCCACTTTGCCCCCTCGACGGGGTCCTCGGGGACACCCTTGCCCCGGTTGTATGAACTCCCCACGAAAAACTGCGCCCTGCGGTGTCCCTGCTCGGCGGCGCGGAGCAACCAACTTGCACCTACGGCTTCATCTGGCGGGACACCTTCGCCATCTCGGTACATCATCCCGAGTAGGAACTGCACATCAGCATTTCCTTTGTCGGCGAGAGGGCGAGCGAGGCGGAACGCAGTCGCATAGTCCTGTTTGCCGTAAGCGGCAATCGCATCGGAAATGGGCTCCGCAGTGGCTGAAATGCCGAGGAGAATCGCGAGAAATACCAGAAGTGCGATGTGCGAGGATCGGATCATGAGGGCCTCCCCACCCGAACATACGCCAGGGCTGCGGCAATAGATATGGAGGCCGGCGGTCGCGGAGCGAGTTCAACACTCGACGTTTCTCGTTCGGGCGCCACATTCTTCGAAGCTGGCTGTGGCGGGAGGGCTCGAACCTCCAACCTACAGATTAACAATCCGCCGCTCTACCAGTTGAGCTACACCACAGTACCCGCGTTCGGGCTTCGTCCGTCGGAAGCCGGGGAGGCTACCACGGGCTCGTTTTTTCCGACAACCCGACAATTCCGGTGGGCGGGCGAGGGGACGGTATGATGGCGTCCACGATGGTCGAGGCGGGCGCTCGCGGTCCGGATCGGAGAGACATGGTCTTCTCCGCCGCGCTCTTCGCGCTGCTGTTCGCGATCTACGCGGCGGGCGCTTGTCGAACGGTCTACGTCGGCGACAGCGGCGAGCTGCTCACCGCAGTGCACGTGCTGGGCATTCCGCATCCCTCGGGGTATCCGCTTTACGTGCTCCTCGGAAAGCTCTGGACGCTCCTGCTTCCGCTAGGCTCTGTGGCGTGGGAGATGAGCCTGTTCAGTGGCGCGTGCGCGGCCGGGGCGTGCGCTCTGCTGTTTGTTACGGCGCGCGAGAGCGGGTGCGGGCGGGCGGCCTCGCTTCTTGCGGCCGCCTCGCTTGCGTTCGCTCCCAGCTACTGGCTCGAGGCGAACACGCAGCGGGTTTACGCCCTCAACGCGCTCTTCGTCGTGCTCGCGCTGCGCGTCGCGCTGCGCTGGTACCGGGAGCGCGTGCCGCGGGATCTTGCTCTCGCGATGTTCCTCGCCGGCCTGGGTTTGCTGGGCGCGATCGCACGGCGTCGGCGCACGCGTTGAGTCGTCTTTACCCGGCTGCAGGAAAACGGGGCGCAATGCTCCAGTGCGGGAGCCACCAGAGGCGGGCCGGGCGGCCGAGCTGGTCGCGTTCCACCCGCCAGAAGGCGTTGCCGGTGAGGGCGTAACTGCACGCCGTCGCGCAG
>CAYGHU010000245.1:0-2046 GCA_964349785.1 uncultured Dehalococcoidaceae bacterium
CGATGGATATGTTCTACGCGTTCCCGGCCGTGCTGCTGGCGATCGCCATCTCCGCCTCCCTGGGCCCAGGGTTGATCAACCAGATCATTGCGCTCTCGATCATCTACATAGCGCCGATCGCGCGCGTCGCGGAGGCCGCGACGCGACGTATCGTCGTCGCCGAGTTCATCGAGGCGGCGAAACTCACGGGCGCGTCGACATCCCGGATCATCGTCACACAGGTGCTCGCGAATATCTTCAGCCCGATCTTCGTCTACGCCTCCGGCCTTGTCGGCCTGGCGATCGTGACCGCCGCCAGCCTCTCGTTCCTCGGCCTTGGCGTGCGCCCGCCGACGGCGGAGTGGGGCTTCATGCTCAACGCGCTGCGCGGGACGATCTACGTCAACCCATGGGTCGCCGTCCTCCCCGGCGTCTTCATCTTTGCGACATCCATCTCGTTCAACATGCTCGCCGACTCTGTCCGCGACGCACTCGATGTGAAGGAATAGGGGCTGCCGATGACCGCCGTGCCTGCGACCGTGGCACCTGCGCGCACTGGCCCCGCAGAAGGGGCGCCGTTCCGGCCGCCGCTGCTTGAGGTGATCAAGGTCAGCAAGCGATTCCCGGTCCGGCTGGGGCCGATGAAGCGCGGGGCCGTCTCGGCGGTCGATTCACTGTCCTTCACCGTCGACCAGGGCCGCACTATGGGCATCGTCGGGGAGTCGGGCTGCGGCAAGTCCACCGCCGCTCGGCTCGTCGTCGGCCTCCTGCCGATCGATGAGGGGGACGTCATCTTCGAGGGCGTGAACGTGCGCTCCCCGCACCAGCCGCGTCACTCCGGCGCTCGCGAGAAGACCCTGCGCCGGAACATGCAGATGGTGTTCCAGGACCCGCACTCCGCGCTCAACCCGCGCTCGTCGGTGGGCGAGATCGTCGCCTTCCCGATGAAGGTCCATGGCTTTTCCCGGCAGGATCAGCGAGAGCGCACCGGGTGGCTGTTGGAACAGGTGGGGCTGCATGGTAACCACGCCTCGTACTACCCGCACCAGCTGTCGGGCGGGCAGCGGCAGCGTGTGAACATCGCGCGCGCGCTCGCGCTGTCGCCGAAGCTCGTCGTGTGTGACGAAGCGGTCTCCGCGCTCGACAAGTCCGTGCAGGCGCAGGTGCTCAACCTCCTCAAGGACTTGCAGGAGGAACTTGGCCTCACCTACCTGTTCATTAGCCACGACCTGAACGTCGTGGAGTACATGAGCGACACGGTTTGCGTGATGTACCTGGGGCAGGCGGTCGAGATTTGTGATGCCGACCGCCTGTATGCGAACCCCTTGCACCCGTACACACGCGCGCTGCTCGCTTCCACACCGGTCCTCGAGGCGACAGGCGCGCCGCGCGTGGATGTCCCGCCGCTCGAGGGCGAACTGCCGAGTCCGCTCGACCCGCCCTCGGGCTGTCGGTTCCGTACGCGTTGCCCATCCGCGATGGACATCTGCACTGCGGAGGCCCCAGCGGTCACCCAGCCGGAGCCCGGCCACCGCGTCGCTTGCCACCTCTATCCGGCAGAGCCTGCGGTCGTGCCCTAACGCTGGCCAGTCATTACGGGAGCAGCGCCGCCGCCCGGCGGCCGGAAGGGAAGCACCAATGCCTGAACCGAAGGATGTGCGTGCCGCGGTCACTGCCGCGGTGGAGGCAGCCGGCCTCCCGTTGACCGAGGCGGAGTTCGAGGCGTTCGTTGGCATGTATCCCGCGCTACGCGCGGGCGCGGACAGCCTCTACATCGAGGCGGTCCGCTACGAAGAGCCAGCGCTCGTGTTCACGCCGGTCGCCCCGGCACAGGCGTAGGAGGCACTGCCATGGACTACCCCTTCACGATCGCGGAGGCGGCCGCCGCGTTGCGTGCCGGCCAGGTGACCAGCGTCGATCTCACGCTCGGCGCACTCGACCGGATCCGCCGGCTCAACGACCAGGTCGGCGCGTTCATCACCGTCACGGGCGACTTGGCCATGGCAATGGCACAGCGCGCTGACGTCGACTTCGCTGCGGGGATAGACCGCGGCCCCCTGCAGGGCA
>CAYGHU010000246.1:0-2024 GCA_964349785.1 uncultured Dehalococcoidaceae bacterium
TAGCAGGCCGGCGCAGGTTCCGTTTTCTCTTGGACGTCTTTTTTGTGAGGATGTGACTCTTGTAGGCCTTGAGGCGGCGCACCTTGCCCGTCCCCGTGATGGAGAAGCGCTTCTTGGCGCCTGAGTGTCGCTTCATTTTCGGCATATACCTGCCTCGTTTACTTAGGCGTGAGAATCATGGTCATCGACTTGCCTTCGAGCCGGGCATCAACTTCCACCTTCGCCACGTCTGCAAGTTCGGCTGCCACTCGGTCGACCACCGCGCGCCCCAACTCGGGATGCGCGATCTGCCGTCCGCGGAACATCAACGTCACCTTCACCTTGTTGCCATCACCAAGAAACCGTCGCGCGTGGCGCGTCTTAGTGTCGAAATCGTGGTCCTCAATTCCCGGACGGTACTTCACTTCCTTGAGGAGGATCACGTGCTGCTTCTTCTTCGCCTGCCGCGCCTGCTTGGCCATCTCGAACTTGTACTTGCCATAGTCCATGATACGGACCACCGGCGGACGGGCGAGCGGGGCCACTTCAACAAGATCGAACCCCTGCTCCACCGCGGACGCGAGGGCCGCGTCCACTTCCATGATGCCAAGCTGTGAGCCATCGGCCCCGATCACGCGCACTGGGCTGATGCGAATCTGCCGGTTGACGCGTGGCGGCCGCTTGGTGGTATCCTGAATGACTCGGTACCTCGAGACGGGGAAAATAAAAACGCGAACCCGTTGTTTCCGGATCCGCGCATAGACAGCACGCGCGCACCACTAGGTGCTCGCTGCTGCTCTCGGGACGCCGGTAGCACACGCGGCAGGAACACCGGTGGCGGACGGGTGGGGCGCGCATTCGCTCGCCCACTTTTCTGGTTGTCCGTTAAACTTAGCGACCCCGGAGGGTGAAGTCAACGGGGGTAAGTCTGTGCGCGAGCTTGACTTGCTGGTCTAGAGGAGGGGTGCAGGGGCTTAGGAGGAGGGAGGAGTGGAGCGATGGGTGAGTCGAGAGGGGGCCTGCGTGCTTCGCAGGCCTCCTTCCCCCTCCCTCCACACTCCACTCTTTACTCCTCCTGAACCCCTGTACCCCTCCTCCGCACTAGGCAGTCTCGCAGAAGTAATTCTTCCCATCATGCCCCGCGTACCCCCACGCGACCGTCGCGTCATGCTCGAAAATGAGCAGCCACTTCTCCGCCAGCGCCGTTGAGAGCAGCGCCCGCTTCGACTCCAGCGTCCGCAGCGGTTCCACATCGTATCCCATGATCCACGGCAGCGGCATGTGGATATGCGTCGGGATCAGGTCGCCCAGGTAGCACGCCATTTCGTTGCCGCCATCGATCAGGAGGCTCTGGTGGTGCGGCGTGTGCCCCGGCGTCGGCAGAGTGCGAATGCCCTTCACGATCTCGGTTGCGCCCTCCACGAGGTCCAGCCGGCCGAGCTCGCGGATCGGCTCCCAGTTGCGCGGGAAGTACGACGCCGCCGTGCGCTCATTGGTGTGCATCGCGTAGTGCGCCTCGCCGGCCTGCACCACGAACCGCGCGTTCGGAAACGCGTTCACCACGCGTCCGTCGCTCTCGATCGTCGTGTTGCCGCCGGCGTGATCGAAATGCAGGTGCGTGTTGATGACGAGCGAGATGTCCTCGGACCGGAACCCGGCAGACACGAGCGCCAGCTCGAGCATCGTGCGCTGGCCGCTTCCGTCGTTCTCGATGCCATAGATGTCGAGGAACTTCTGGGTTTCCTTGTTCCCCGCGCCGGTATCGATCAGCACCAGTCCCGACTCGTGCTCGATGAGCAGACAGCGCATCCCCATCGGAATCCGGTTGCGCGCGTCGGCGGGAATCTTCTTTTCCCACAGCGGCTTTGGCACGACACCGAACATGGCGCCGCCGTCGAGCATCTGACCGCCGGCCTGGAGCGCGTGGACAGTGTAGCGGCCGATTTTGCGAGACTGGACGAGAGGGGTAGGAGGAGTCATGCGGGCAATTTATACAGGTTGAGGAGGGGTGCAGGGGTTAGGAAGGAGAGAGGAGTGGAGAGAGG
>CAYGHU010000247.1:0-1977 GCA_964349785.1 uncultured Dehalococcoidaceae bacterium
GGGCCGCTGGCCGCCCGCATGCGCCCGCGTGACCTCGATGAGTTCGTGGGCCAGGAGCGCGTAGTGGGGCAGGGTCGTCCGCTGCGCCGCATGGTTGAGCACGACGAGGCGCCTTCGATGATCTTCTGGGGGCCGCCGGGCACCGGGAAGACGACGCTGGCCGCCATCATCGCCCGCCGCACCCGACGCCACTTCGAGCAGCTGTCGGCCGTCTCCTCGGGCGTCGCCGACCTCCGCCGTGCGATCGCGGACGCCGAGGAGCGTCGGCGCGTAGCGGGCACGGACACCATCCTGTTCGTCGACGAGATCCATCGCTTCAACCGCGCGCAACAGGACGCGCTGTTGCCGTATGTCGAGGACGGCACCGTCACGCTCATCGGCGCCACCACTGAAAACCCGTCGTTCGAGGTGGTCGCGCCGCTGCTCTCACGGGCGCGCGTCTTCAAGCTCGAGCTGCTGACCCCCGAGCAGGTGGAGTCGATCCTGCGTCGCACACTCACCGACGCCGAGCGCGGCCTCGGCGGCCAGCGCATCGAAGCCGATGACGACGCGTTGCATGCCATCGGGCTGCTCGCCGGCGGCGATGCCCGCACGGCCCTCAACGTCCTCGAACTCGCTGTCAGCCTGTCCGAGCCCTCGGACGATGGTGCGAAAGTCATCACGCGCGAACTGGCCGAGGAGGCGGCACAACACCCGACGCTGCTCTACGACCGCGCGGGCGACGCGCACTACGATACCGTCTCCGCGTATATCAAGTCCGTGCGCGGCTCGGACATCGACGCCGCGCTGTACTGGCTCGCGCGCATGCTGGAGGCGGGCGAGGACCCGCTGTTCGTCGCGCGCCGCATGGTCATCCTCGCCGCCGAGGACATCGGGCTCGCCGACCCGCAGGCGCTGCCCGTGGCGGTCGCATGCCAGCAGGCGGTGCATTTCCTCGGCATGCCGGAAGCTTCGCTGCCGCTGGCCGAGGTGACGGTCTACCTCGCCCGCGCGCCAAAGTCGAACTCCGCCTACGCGGCCTACCAGCGGGCGGTGGCGGATGTCGCCCAGTCGCGTAACGACCCGGTGCCGCTGCACCTGCGCAACGCGGTCACCGGCCTGATGCGCGGCTTCGGCTACGGCGCGGGCTATCAGTACGCGCACAACTACGAGGGCCACGTGCCGCCCGCGCAGACGCACCGTCCGCCGTCGGTCGAGGACCACCGCTACTACGAGCCAGGCACGCTCGGCGACGAAGGACGGTACGAGCAACAGTAGCGAGGGCGCTCTGGACGCCTGCTGGTGCCGGGGGAGGGACTCGAACCCTCATGCCTTGCGGCCACGGATTTTAAGTCCGCTGCGTCTGCCATTCCGCCACCCCGGCGTGCTCGTCATTCTAGACTTGAGACTCATCTGCTGCCGCATCGCAGGGTGGCCCGGTGAGCCAGGTCAGCGGCCGCGCCGCGGGCATGCCGATGTTCCTCCGCCTTTGCACTCCCACATCCGCTATGATCGGGCAGTCGCGTCGCCCTACAGACTCGAGCGACGATGACCAGATCCGGCGATCCCGAAGCGGGCGCGGACGAGCCCCTGCCAGGCTGGGAAGCGCCCATCGTGTACCTCGACGCGTATCCGGGGGTAGACGTCGGCCCTCGCGGGTTCCCGTACTACGTCTGCGAACGCTGCGCCGCGCCGCTGCAGGTGCTGCCGCGGTCGTCGGCCGCGGGCATCATGCTCGTGTGCGTATACGGCTGCGGCCAGCGGTACTGGATCGACGACGACCAGGGTGACGGACATGACCGGCCCGGGACGAGGTGACGGCGCAGCATAATCGTTACGCGGTCGCCCTTGGCAGCTCCACGATCGCTACGCCCTGCAGCGGCCGCTCCCCGCGCTCGTTCTCCAGGTACACGTCGAGCTTGATGACGCCCGCGCCGCTCGCTTCGGTGGTTGCGTCGGTAATCAGGCCGAGCGCGCGCAACTGGTCGCCATGCTGCA
>CAYGHU010000248.1:0-1971 GCA_964349785.1 uncultured Dehalococcoidaceae bacterium
CCCACTCCTTCGTTGACTCCGGGCGACTCGGCGAGGTTCGCGAGGCCGTCGCTCGGCCGCTTCCGCTTCTCGCGTTGACGGAGGAGGCGCGCCTCGACCGGGTCCGCGCCCTGCCGGACGCCTGCTTTGACCTCCGAGACGAAGCCGCGCTCCTGCGGCGCGAGGTCGAGGACGGAGCGGTGCGGCATCAGGCGGCCTCGCGCCAGGCGACCGAGTAAGCACCCCACTCGGTTCGGGACGCATAGCTAACGACGAATTGAGATGGAGTGGCGCGGGATGGGGCCTCCCCCGTCTCCACCAAGCCTACCTGGGAGGCCGCCGCAAGGCGGTTTCCTTGTGCCCGCTGACGCGCGAGAGCTCACGAAGTGCTGTAGACGGCGCTCGGGGCGGGACGAGCGCAGCCTCCTGTATCCGTCAGCCCATGCTTCAGGTTGTGGTTGTCCGCACACGCGCTAAGTTGCCGAAATCGTTCTCGTCTGGGCGAACACCTTACGGCCGAATGGCGCCACCCGGTCAGGGCGAAGCCCCCGTTGGGTGGGCGGGGGGCCTCCCAAGAACAACAGCCGCCGCCAATGGCAGCAATAACGGTGCCTACGCTCCTCGACAATCGGAGCCAGGCCTTCGCCGCGGACGTCGACAGCAATACCCGCCGCAAAGGGTCTGTCCGTCTACCACGCCGTTTGGACAGTAGCGATCGCACGATCGACACAGTAATCTTAGCGTCACAAAGCAGGGTGAATGAGCGAACGTCGGGCTCGGCGAGGTTGGACGGATGGCGCGGCGGCGCGTTTTCGCATTGCGTGATGCGGTACCGTACACCTCCCGGAACTGGGTTGTTGGCAGCGGCTATGACTTCCGCGCCCTGGACGGCCCTCCGCACAAAAGTAGGCCGTTCGCAGCGAAATACGCAGGGTCATGTCTTGTCTGTGGCGAGGCGATTGAGGTCGGGGACGTAATCCGTCCGTCGTCCAACGGCAAGGGTTGGGCTCATCCGCGGTGCGCGGCAGCACGGAAGGTGAGTGGACTTCCAGCACCGGGCAGCGGTATCTGCGCACGGTGCGGCAGGCCGGCGCGCCAACATCGAATCCGATTCTCGAAATGTCCGCTCCAGAACGGCCGTCCCAACCTTGCCACGGCCCAAGGGGTCGAGTCAGATCTCTGCGAACTGCACCTAAGGAAGCTTCGAAACGGCGTCGGGTGGCAAGATGGCATATTTGCTTATGTCATGCGTCAAGGCTCTAACGTCGCTCGCTCGCCCGGCCGACAGCCACCCGGAGCTCTTAGGGAAGTTCGTTCGGGATACAGGCAATTCGGCACAACAACCCCGAACCACGGGTACCGTCGCCAGCATCAGGACTGAGGCCTGCTCAGTTCGCCGTCTGCCCCAAGAGGCGTGAGGCAACGGCGCTGCTGGCCCCCGTCTCCACCAAGCCTACCTAGAGAGCCCGCCACTCGGCGGGCTTCTTTATGCCCCGGAGCCTCGGTCGGCGCGCGAGACGGCTAACAGCGCCCGGGTCTCGGGTTACGGACCCATTGGGGTTGCTCGCTCGTGCCGCTCACCCGGCTGCGACTCGTTCGCGTCATGTCTGCTTCGTACGGGAAGCGCGCAGAGATGGCGGAAGTGCTCAAGGGCGCCCGCGAGCACATGGGGTCAGTCGGCGTGATCGCCGCCGGCTACCTCATCGAAACCGCGGGGCCGTCGAGTGATCGAGCATAACCAGGTTGAACATCGCTGTAGCCTGAGAGTTGTGCCTCGGGGGACAAGCTCAGAGTCGGACGACGAGAATCGTGGAACGACTACAAGACCTGCTCGCCATCCGCCGGAACCAAGCGGTTGCGTCTGTCATCGCGTTTATCGTGTTGGCCGGCGCGGCCGGGCTCGTGTACACGCTCGCCGGGGGAGACCATCCTGAGCCGCGCGCGGAGGAGATTCCAACGCCCACGCCGACGGTGGTCCCGACCCCTTTACCC
>CAYGHU010000249.1:0-1967 GCA_964349785.1 uncultured Dehalococcoidaceae bacterium
TCGCGGGACTCACATGCGAAGGCTGAGCGGCAACGCCCGGAAGCCGCGCAACATCTGCGTCATACGCAGGCGCTCGGCAGGCTGGTCACCACGCTCGATGGCCGGGTAGCGGTCGAGCAGTCCGTTGAGGGCGGCGCGGGCCTCGGCCCGCGCGAGCGGAGAGCCGAGGCAGTAATGGATGCCAGCGCCGAAGGCGACGTGCTTGCTGAGCTCGCGGTCGAGGCGGAACTCGTCCGGCTCCTCGAATTCCGCGGGGTCGCGGTTCGCTGCGGCGAACGAGACGAGGATGTCGGCGTCTGCCGGGAGTCGTGTGCCCGCGAGATCCACTTCGCGCGTCGTCCTGCGAAAGAGCATTTGGACCGGGCTGTCGAAGCGCAGCGTCTCCTCGACGACGGGGTCGACCAGAGCGCGGTCGGCGCGCAGACGCTCCCAGAGGTCGGGGCGGTCGACGAGTACGTTGAGCAGATTGCCGATGAGGTTGGTGGTCGTCTCGTTGCCGGCGACCAGCAGGAGCACGCAGAAGCCGAGCACTTCCCAATCCTCAAGACGCTCGCCCTCGAACTCCGCCTGCGCCACGGCGGTGATCAGGTCGCCCATGGGCTGGTTGCGCTTCTCCGCCATGACGTCCTTGAAGAAGCCGAACATCTCGCGCAAATCATCGTTGGCGCCGCCCGGCACCCCCGAGACGCCGCCGACGAGCGCGTTGGACCAGCGCTTGAACCGCTCTCGCTCGGACGGCGGGATGCCGAGCATGGTGGCGATGACGGAGACCGGCAGTGGGACGGTGAGGGCCTCGACCATGTCGACGGACTCGCCGGCACGGGCGCGACGGTCGACATCGTCGAGCAGCCCATCGACGAGCTGCTGAATGGCCGGGCCCATTACGTCGACGGCCCGCGGGGTGAAGGCACGGTTCACGATGCCTCGGAAGCGTGTGTGACGCGGCGGGTCGTCGCTGATGAGCACGAGCCGGAGCCCGGAGCCGTCGCGCTCCTCGCTCTGGAGGCTGCGTCGCTGGTAGCCGCCGGCGGAGGAGAACGTGTCGTGGTCGCGCAACGCGCCGTACACGGCGTCGAAGCCGGTGAGAAGCCACGAGCTGGAGGAGCCGATGCGCGCTACGGGCGTCTGCTCGCGCAGCCGCCGGTATGGCCCATACGGATCGTCGAACCACTCATCCGTGAACAGCCGCTCCTGTGTGACCACGATGCCCCTCCCTCGCGGCCCGCCGCACCGGCGGGTATGTTGTGGCCGGACATGCTACAACATTTGCCCATGAAATGTGCGGCCGTTATGGCCGCTCGCCTGGAAGGAGTAACATGCCGATCGAAGTGGACCGCGCGGCATGCGCACGGTCGAATCAGTGCACTTATTTGCACCCGGAACTGTTCGAGCGCGACGACGATGACTATCCCCTGCCGAAGGTCGAGCATCCCTCGGACGAAGCTGAGCGTGAGGCGTTGGACGAGGCGATCGACCTGTGCCCGGTGGGGGCAATTTCCTACACAGGCTGAACGTGGCAGTGATCGTCCGCGGCTGGCAACATAGACATAGCAGTCGATGAGCGCGCAGCGGATGAGGAGAACGATGGAAGTCAAGGAACTCGGGCACCTGGTGCTGTATGTGCGCGACCTCGATCGGTCGCGGCACTTCTATCGCGATATCCTGGGGTTCAAAGAGATAGGCGCCCTCGGTGGCGTGCGTGCGCAGGCGGCGGCGTTTTCGAGCGGGCGCACGCATCATGAGATGCTGCTGATCGAGGTGGGGCCGGATGCCGCGGCTCTGCCGCCCGGTCGTCGCGTGGGGATGTATCACTTCGGCCTCAAGATCGGCGAGAGCGACGAGGAGCTGCGCGCGGCGATCCAGGAGTTGACCGAGGCGGGCGCGACGATCACCGGCGCATCCGACCATACGGTCACCCACAGCCTGTACATCGTCGACCCCGACGGGCACGAGATCGAACTCTACAT
>CAYGHU010000250.1:0-1960 GCA_964349785.1 uncultured Dehalococcoidaceae bacterium
CCCCTGCGGTGAGCGTGAGCCCCCCAAGGTCCTGGCCAGTCAGAATGGTGTCGCATGGCTGGCCGGCCAGAGAATTGTACGCAATGAGGGCATCGCTCTGAGCTTGAGCGGCAGCGGCATCTCCCGCATGGACCGTTCCGCCGACGATTCCGGGTGGAAATCCAGTAACGGCGTTACCAGGACTTACACCCAAGTCTCTGCTTATGAAGGTTGGGCCCGTATTGGTCACGGCCGAGGCCGCCAGGATCGCGAAGCCATCCACGGTGCCTAGTATTGGGGCGGTTGCGGCAATTACTGGCTTGAACGAGGTGATGGCAAGGACGACGAGTCCTATTGCCAGAACCGAAAGTGTAGCTAGGAACTTTCGTGAGGTCATGAGGCGTAGAGGTCTTGTTGCTTTCTTGCCGGTGCGTTCACCGGAAGATCCGCGGGGCGTCTGTATGGTTGTGTTCACTCGATATTCTCCGTCAACTCTGTTGTCGCTGTCCTGCTCAGAACGGTCATGATCAGAACTCAGGGAACTTGTTCTGCGATGACCGCGATCGGACGTATCATCCAGATCGCTGGGCCATCAGTCGTACCCTCGTGATTGCCGTAGTGGCATAACAACCTCCGTTCATCACCGATACATTCGTCCGCGTGCCGTTACAGAGACGTCACGACCATCCACGCCTACGAGTACGGTTTCCGCCGTGCCGGGTCTGTAACGCCGCTGTAATGCCGGGGATTCCATCATCTCCTGCATATCAGGAGGCACTGACGTGGCATCTGGAGAGATACGAGTAGGAACGGGACACACACGGCAGGATGCTGGGCTATTGCCCGGCCTGCGGGCTCTATCACGGTAGCCCTGTGGCGCTCGAATCCTGTGCCCGCCTGCAGGCCGCCGCCAGCCCAGCCGAAGAAATGACCGCATGGGGGCGCAGAAGGCGGCCGTGACACTAGAACTTCTCCCCTAGGGGAGTTAACGAACGCGACCGTTACTGGACTCCACGCCGCCGGAATGAGCGTATGATCGCCGGTAGTGCGGTAGCGCCGTGGTGATCGGTCGTATGCGTAACAAGTCCCGTCAGGCCTCAACCCGTGTGCCGGTCCGCGCCGGCATCCAGTTGTCCGTCCTCGGCGGCTTTGAACTCCGTTCAGGCGATGTGCCGCTCCCCGCCCTCGCACCAGAAGCACAACACCTCCTGGCACTGCTCGCGCTGCGCGATCGCATGGTGTCGCGCGCGGCCATCGCGGGTACGCTCTGGCCCGACGCTTCGGAGATGCATGCGTACGCGAGCCTGCGCTCCGCGTTGTCGCGCCTCAGCGCGCTTGCGCACGAGGCGATCGTCATCACAGGCGCCGATCTCGCTCTGGCGCCGGATGTCGTTGTCGACCTGCACGATGCCCGCGCCCTCGCCCACCGTCTCCTCGATGGCGTGGCGGTCCCGGCCACGGCGGACTCCACCGCGGAGGCGATCCAGTCGCTCTCGGCTGACTGCCTGCCGGACTGGTATGAGGAGTGGGCAATCATCGAGTCAGAAGAGTGGCGTCAACTCAGGTTGCACGCGCTCGACGCACTGGCGCTCCACCTGACCGCTGCCGGCCGGTTCGGCGACGCGGTGGCTGCCGCCCTCGCCTCCATGCGAGCGGAACCGCTGCGGGAGAGCGCCTGCGTCACGCTTATCCGCGTGCACCTCGCGGAAGGCAATCAGTCCGAGGCCATCCGCGCCTTCGAGGGGTATCGAGCGCTGCTGGCGCGGGAGCTCGGCATCGAACCGACGCCGGCGTTGCGAGCGTTGCTGCCGGCGCCGGCGTGACCGTAACGCGCCGGTGACGCCTCGCGGCGCAGCCTCGGTGTCATGGCCGAAGAGCAGACCGCTGTCCTCATCATTCGCGCCTGGGTGGAGCCGCACCCATCCTCGCCGCTGCGGGCCACCGTCCGCCGCACGACGGACGTCGCCGCCGGCTTTGACGG
>CAYGHU010000251.1:0-1955 GCA_964349785.1 uncultured Dehalococcoidaceae bacterium
AAGGCGAGCAGCGCCACCGCTGCCGCGACGATAGGATGTCTCATTGCGCCGGGCTCCTTTCGTGGGAGCCGGCGGACGGGCCGGAGGTATTAGCGTCCGCGCTGTGAAGCGCTCATGCGGGCGCATGGCGGTTGGCCGGGCGGGATATCGCCGGCAAGCAGTCCTCGAGGCACGTCCCCACTCCCGTTGGACCGTCGCAGCAACCCCGCCGCTCGATCCCGTCGTTCCTTCACCAGGGCTATGCGTTGCGCAGCGATGATGGGTAATGCGCCTCATCGCCCATCACCGCTGCACAAAGCGAGCGAAATAGTAGCACAAAACGGGCACGCGCAACCGCGAGCCGGTCGAGGAGTGTCACGGCTGGCCATGAGAATGGCGGATGCACGACATCTACGCATTGACCCTCGCCACGAGGCAAGCGCGAGACCGCCGAGGATAGTCCCAAACGCCAGCAGCGCCATCGCGTCGTTCAGCAGGAACCCTCGGTTCACGTTGATCGCGAGCACTAAGCCGCCGGTGAGGTAGACGAGCATCAGTGCGGCGATCACCAGCATGGTCGCCCGTTCGCCGCCAGCGGCGATTGCGCGGATGGGTGAGGGCACGGGAATGCGACGCAGCAGGCTCGGCCGCGGAGGCGGTACGGGCTCGCCTCCAGCGTGCACGACCGGCAGTCCGAACTTCGCGATATGGCTGCCGATGCCGCTCATCAGCCAGCGCGATCAGCCCGCCGGCAGTGTCGAGAGCACGATCGTGTCGTAGCGGCCGGGACAAAGACGCAGCTCGTCCTCGATGGCGAGGATCGGCGAGGCGTCGCCGATGGCCGTCCGTTCCACGCGCAGGCCCGCTTTCTGGAAGTGCGCGTCCGCTTCGTCTGCCTTCTCCCGCGCCATGTCGTACGTCCTGCGCTCGTCCCAGAAAAAGCGAGACTCTGGCGCCCAGCGCAGCAGGTGGGTGGGGTGCGTTTCGGGAATCAGCAGCGTGAACACAGCCTCTGGATCTTCAGAAGCGATCCGGTCCGCACGCGCCAGGAGATCGGGACTCATGGCCGTCTGATGCGCTACTACGAGGTACTGACCCATTCCAGGCCTCCCTTCAACCTCGGAGCGGTCGGCGTCGCTTGACGCCTCATACTCTTAGTATCGAGGCGGGCGGCAACCGCCTTCGGAAGGCACTGGAAGCGCAACAGGACTAGAAATCACAGATGAAGTCTGCCGGGCGCATTTGTACGCACGGATGTGCACAGAGGCACGAATATTCGCTGGCTATTGTGCGGCGACCGCGAACTGCTTCAGCACTTGCTCCTGGACGTGTGCCGACACCTCCGCATAGTGGCCGAACGCCAGGCTGCACCGGCCGCGGCCATGCGTCAGTGCACGCAGGTCGATAGAGTAGCGCTGCACTTCGGCGAGCGGCGCTTCTGCCTCGATCACGCTGTACGCACCGGCTGGCTCCACGCCGTGGACGTGCCCTCGCCGTCCGTTGAGGTCACTCATGACGTCGCCCACGCGGTCGGCGGGGACGCGCACCGTCAGGCGCATCAGCGGCTCGAGGAGGATCGGGTGCGCCTGCAGCATGCCCTGTTTCAACGCCTGTCCCGCCGCCAATTTGAACGCCATCTCCGAGGAGTCCACTGCGTGCGCTGACCCGTCGAGCAGCGTCACCTGCACGTCCACGATGGGGGAGTGCGCCAGCGGCCCGGCGGGCAGGATCTCAGCGATGCCCTTCTCGACGGCGGGGATGAACTGCTTCGGCACATTGCCGCCGACGACCTTCTCCGCAAACGAGAAGCCCGCGCCCCGTTGCGCTGGGTCGATCTGGATGACCACGTGGCCGTACTGGCCGTGACCGCCGGTCTGTTTCTTGTGGCGGTACTCGGACTTCGCGGGCGTGGTGATGGTTTCGCGATAGGGGACGCGCGGCTCCGCGATGTCCACCGCAACGCCGTAGTTCTTCTC
>CAYGHU010000252.1:0-1941 GCA_964349785.1 uncultured Dehalococcoidaceae bacterium
TGGGGATGCGTCGGTTGGCCGCCGAGGTGGGCTTCGTGCGAGGGCTGGTTTACTACGGCACCCACATAGACGACCTCGAAGGGCACGGCCCCGGCGACGGCCACGACCATGCGTCCGCCGAGGGCGGGCTGGGCTACGAGGAGCTTTTGCCGCGCTTCCGGCGCATCCTGGCCATGGACCCCTTCTGGACCCATCCGGTGCTCTGGGGGGCGGGAGCCCTGGCCTTCACCCTAGACCGCCCTGACGAGGCCCTGCTCCTCCTCGACGAGGGCCTGCGCGCCCACCCGAAGGACGCCAAGCTGTTGGCCACGGTGGCCGCGGTCAGCTTCCAAAAGCGGGGAGACCTGATGGCCGCGCTCGAGCGCCTGATGCCCGTGGTGGACTCTGGGGAGGCGCCGACGATGCTCAAGAACATGGCCGCCTACATGAACGAGCGCGCCGGACGCCCGGACGTGGCGGTGCGGCTCTACCGGGAGATCCTCGACTCGCGCGACACGTCCTACTACGACAACGCCAAGCGCGGCCTGCGCCGCCTGGGCGCTTACTGAATGGGCGGGCAACCGACCACAGCCCCTTCAAAGCGGAGGCGCGTCGAAGCATCTCGTTGAGGGATGGTTTCGCAGATTCTGCTGTCCTTGCAATCGATGTGCGGCCCAAGCCAGGCATTCCCCGCGACAAAGCAGGCTTCGACATCGGAAGCGTCAATCCAGGCCCAGCCTGTTACCTCGGAAGCTCGGACCAGGGCGCCAGCGTATATCCAGACGACACCGGAGGCGGTAGAATTCTTGGTAAGTTCAGCCGTGCCGTAAATCATGGCGTCGTCGCGGACGACGCTGTCGTTGATGTAGGCGGCTTCAAAGACGCGCGCTCGACCATAGACTGAAGAAGTCCCTAAGACTCTCGCGGCTCCATAAACCCGCGCTTGGCCATCAATCAGGGCCGAGCCCTCAATTCGCGCGAAGCCGTCAATGAGAGCTTCCCCTTGGACTTGAGCCGAGTCGAAGACTTCGGTATTGCCGGAAACGGTGGCGCTACCGGAGATCCGGGCGGAGCCGTGGACGCGCGCGCCATCCAGGATGCGGGCCCGTCCGGAGACGACGGCGCTATCGAACACATTGGCGATTCCAAAGACGCGGGCTCCCCCTTCGACGAGGGCTCGCCCATAGACTCGAGCGTTGCCGCCAACGGCGCCATCGTCCTTAACCACGGCTTCTCCTGCGACGACTGCGGTCCCCATGACACGGCCATTTCCCAGGACCTTGGCGCCCGAGCAGACGAAGGCGGTGTTCTCCACGTACGCGGTGCGCTCGACGAAGGCCTTATCCGCAACGCTGCCGCCGCCGAACGGATGACGATGTGCGTCGACGTAGCCGAGGCCGTCATGGCAGTCGATTCGGTAGCCTGTGGCGGCGTTTGCAGGCCCGGGGAGTAGAAGGAGCGGAATCAAGGCCATGGACGGGAGCATGGGAAGAGGATGCCGGACCCTTCCCAAGCGAGACAGGGCCAAACAGGGCAATCGCATTTAGGTCCATCGGGTCGTCCTTGATGCCCGCAATGCCCTGGCGAGCGCTTCGGAGCCATGATACCGTCCTAGTGATGTGGAAGCGGCGAATTTTACTCGCGGCCGCAGCGATTCTGGGCGCTTATACGGCGGCCTCGGTCGCTGCTTTCTATTGGTATGCCGAGTATCGCATCCCATGCGCCCAGCCGTGCCGAGACCTGGGGGAAGATGTTCTGGCGCCGGCGCGAAGGCGGGACGATGACCCCATCTATAGGCCTAAATGCCAGCCGTTGCAACTCGATCTTGAACTCTACCGGCCGAGAGCGCGGGCCGACACGCGATACACACTGTGGTTCAAGGCCCGCCTAGTCAACCGTTCTTGCTTTGAGTTGTGGGGCATTGATTCGACGGGCTTCAAGTACTGCCGGGATGAAGTGCGG
>CAYGHU010000253.1:0-1900 GCA_964349785.1 uncultured Dehalococcoidaceae bacterium
TTTCAGAACCGCGATCGAGCACGCAGATTTCGCGACTCGTTCGTAGCCGCTCCCCGGGGGAGCCGAGGTGAGCTCAGTTAGCCAACTCTTCGCCAGTCTGCCGGACTCGGTGCTGCCTGCCCGGCACGTGCGCGAATATGTGAATAACGGCCAGGCGGAGGCATTCTTTCATCTGGCAGTAGCCAAGGACCAGCGGATCAATCTGTTAAAGGACCACTTCTCAAGATTTGGGCTGCGCAAAGTGTATCTCAGTTCGAATCTCGCCGGATTCGAGTGTTCAATCGGAGATATTGACGTTTGGGTGCTGGAAAAGAACTTCTTCCAGGAAGCGGATCCGGACCGCCGTACGGCAAAGCGAGAGCAACTTCGGGGATGCGTCGTCATCGTCAACAATAACGACGCAGGGTCGGCCGAGGAGCGGAGCGCCTATGAACTGTTCTACGGTGAATGCGAGGCGACGTTTTTCATCGCGTGGGACTGGGACAATCACCATTGGCTTGATTTGAGTACGTTCCTGGCTGCGCACTCGGACATTTATGCGCCGTCACACCACGAGAATCTCTACTTGTTGAGTCGTTACAACTGGCTGATTGCCGGCCCCGTGTATTGTTCTTCCGTTCAGTGGTCACGCAAGTACCTGACGGAGCATCTGCCCGAAATGTTGGTGACAAAGCGCTCCGACGAACCACTCGGAATGCATATCCCATATTCGCAATTCAGTTTTCGACTCCAGATGATTTCCACCCTGAGTCAGCACTATCGTACGATCGGGTTCAGCAGCCACGCCTTTCATGTGCGCACGCCGGAAGACCGTTTGGCGGAGTGGTGCTCGCATAAGACGCACTGGATTGCTCCGGTACTGAACGACGTGCCGATACGAATCTTCGACGCCCTGGCGACGGGGGGTATTCCGATCGTCCCCGATTCGCTTCGTTTCCTGCCGCCCGTAAGCGCGATTTCAAGGGAGTTCATCGCATTCTATTCTCCCACCGACATCGTGAGTCCGCAGGCTTGTGTGGCCAGGGCGAACGGGTTGTTCGACCGCGGGGGCCGCGATGGTATCGTCGCCCGGCATCGGCTTGCTTTGCAGAGTTTTCACGGTGACTCGAGCGTCCGGCAGATGCTCGGATACGCCGCCGAAGTGCTGGGAATTCGGATCGACGGCCGGTGAAGAAGGTCGTTGTTCTTGTTCCGTTGTATAAGAGCAACCTCGACGAACTCGAGAAATACTCGCTCGACCATTCTCTGGCGGCCCTGCAGGGAAGGCCGGTAATGTTCATTGGCCCGAAGGGCCTGGATCGGAGCTTCTATTCCGAGCATTATGCTTCCATCCCGTATCGCGCATTTGCGGCGCCTTCCTTCGAGTCTGTGGAAGAGTACAACCGCTTGCTGCTGAGCCCGGCGTTTTACGCACGCTTTTCGGGGTACAAGTTCCTCTTGATCCTCCAGACGGATGCCATCATCCTGCGCGATGATCTCGACTATTGGTGCGCCCAGCCGTTTGATTATGTGGGTGCGCCGTGGCCGGGCGGATATGAGGTCTTCATCAATGCCGGGCTGTTCGAAGGTGCCTACGGAAAGCGGGTGAAGGTTGGGGTTGGCAACGGAGGACTGAGCCTGCGCCGGGTGCGCAAGTGCATCTCGCTCCTTAATGAATTTGCGGTTGCTCTCGACGTATTCGATCGAACCGGATCGAGCGAGGACCTGTTCTTCTCGGTGATGGGAGCACTTTCCAACGATTTCGTCATCCCTAATGAAATCACCGCCTCACGGTTTGCCCTGGAACTCGAACCGTCCTACTATTACCATGTAAATGGGGGGCAGATCCCGATGGGGGGGCACGCGTGGTGGCAACATGAGCCGGAATTCTGGCTGGCCCATTTGCGCGGTGCGCCGCCAA
>CAYGHU010000254.1:0-1882 GCA_964349785.1 uncultured Dehalococcoidaceae bacterium
TTCCTGACATGATCGCGGGCAAGGCGATCACCCACCCGCAGCTCGGTGTTTCCGGTGCCACGCTGAACGAGATCAATGCCCAGGAAGCCAGCGTGAATGTGAAGAAGGGCGTGTATATCACGTCGGTGGCCAGTGGCAGCGCTGCCGAGCGCGCGGGGCTACGCGCCGCAGCCACATCGACCACCGGCGGCCTGAGCTCCGGCGGCGACGTGGTGACCAAGATCGATGGCAAAGATGTGACCACGATCCAACAGCTCGCGAAACTTGTCGACCAGTACAAGGTCGGAGACCAGGTGAAGCTCACGGTGGTTCGAGACGGCTCCGAGCTCCAGTTGACCGCAACCCTGCAGGAGTGGACGGGCTAACCTCCTGAGCCTGTCCAGCCCCGTAGACCCCCGTTGCCGCCGGGGGTCTACTCATACCCGCCAGTGGCAGGCCGCTCGAGCGAGGGGTCAGGCAGCACCAGCGCTCGTCCCGCCACCATCAGCCATGCGCGGACGGCCGCGGCGGCGGCCTGCTGATTTACCCGGCCCAGCAAGTCCCGGAATGCGCGTCCGAGTAGTGTCTCCGGGACGATGCCCGCGCCGACCTCGTTCGTCACAAGGATGGTCGGTCCCTGGCGACCCTGAGCGTGGGTTACGAGCGTGGCCAGCTCGGCCTCCAGCTGCGCCTCGATACGTGTGAGGTCGCCGGATGACGGGGCCTCACCATGTTCGAGCAGGTGGTTCGTGACCCAGAGCGACAGGCAGTCCACCAGCACACATGCCGCGGGCGCGGCCAGTTGGAGTGCCCCGGCGGGGTCGCGAGGCGCCTCGACCGTTCGCCATGATGCGGGCCGCGAGGCTCGATGTTGCGCCACTCGATGCTGAAGCTCGGCGTCCAGTGGCTCCATCGTGGCGACATATACGACATCCAGGCCGGTATTGGCCGCGAGCCGCTCCGCGAAGCGGCTCTTCCCGCTCCGTGCGCCGCCGGTGACGAACCAGACCTCACCCACGGATGTTGGCTCCCCCGCTGTCCGAGGGCCAAACCAGTGCGCGCACCCGGTCCATGTCGAGGTGAGAGCGCACATGCTGCGCGAGGCGGTCGAACTCACGCTCACGGTCGAACGTGCCCGTGGGCGCCTCGGCCCGCCCGAGTCCGGCGAGCAACGCGTGGCGGAGCGCATCGTTGTGAAAGAGTCCGTGGAGATAGCAGCCGGCGGCCTGACCGTCGGCGCTCACTGCGCCGTCGGGTAGGCCATCGAGGACGAGCAATGGGTCGACGGGTTCCGCGAGCGATTCTGTGACACCCATATGGATCTCGTAGCCGCGCACCTGTGTGCTGGCAGCGCCCGCCCACGGACCTCGAGCGGTGGCAAGACTCCCCTCGATGCGGCGCGTCACCTTCTCGGCGGCGAACGTGGTCGTGAGCGGCAGCAGTCCCAGGCCGCTGACCTCGGTACCGGCCGGAGCCTCCACGCCGAAGGGGTCCGAAAGGCGCTCGCCCAGCATCTGGAAGCCCCCGCAGATGCCGATCACGGCTGTGCCAGCGGTGTGGCGTTCGAGTACCGCATCGGCGAGCCCGGCACGGCGCAGCGCCTCGAGGTCGGCAATCGTGGCCTTCGTGCCGGGCAAGATGATGAGTCGCGGCTGACCCAGATCCTCGGGCTTCGCGACGTAGCGGAGGCGGACGCCGGGCTCCGCCGCGAGCGGGTCGAAGTCATCGAAGTTCGCGATACGAGGCAGGCGGATGACGGCGATATCGACGAGGCCAGCGACTTCTGCGGTGGGCGACGAGGCGCGGGGCCGTTCGAGCGCCACGGCGTCCTCCTCCGCTAGGCGCAGGTCGTCGATCCATGGGACGACCCCCAGTACCGGCACGCCGGTGCGCGCCTCGAGGT
>CAYGHU010000255.1:0-1309 GCA_964349785.1 uncultured Dehalococcoidaceae bacterium
GTATACGGACAACGGCGCCGATTTGGTGTGTGAGGACATGCGCGAGGTTCTAATTCTCCTCGGCATTGAACTGCGCAACACGCTCCCCGGTGAACCGCAGGGCCGGGGCAAACTCGAGCGCTGGTTCCGCACGATGAAAGAGGCACTACTCCCACTGCTGCCCGGGTTCATGGCGGAAGTGAATCCAAGGTTGTGGCGGGCCGAGGATCTGCTGACTCGATCTGTGCTGGAGCTTCGCCTTGATGCCTACTGTGAAGAGTACAACAACAAGATTCACTCGACGACCAAGGAGACACCGGCGTCCCGCTACAAGCGGTGCCAAACGATCGCCGGACGCGCCGCCGTTCCGCTTGAGCAGCTGCTGACGCTGCTTCCGTACGCGGAAGTCCAGCGGACCATCGAAGGGGTGAAGCACGCTGGCGTTAGCTGGGTTGGCGATGCGCTCCTTCAGGTGCTGCGCGATACGTTCGTGCGTCTCTACTTCGATCCGTATGACAAGTCGATCCGCCACCTTGTGGTCTTCTCCGGCGACGTTGCACACTACCTCGGCACGCTCAAACCGCATGACCCGGTGGCGCGCTTCAAGAAGACCGACGCGAGCATCACGGCGCGCCGGAACCGTACTCGGCTCGCCAGCTAGGCCCTATGTCCACACTCCATCCAACCCTCTTGCCAGCCTCGGCTCTGCCGCGCCTCATCCCAGCGCACCCCAAGGCTTTATCGACAGTGCGCCGCGCCATCGACTTCCAGGGCTTCGACACCGCCCTTGATGTGCCCGGCACTCCGCTGCGACCGATCCTCCCTGCTGAGCAGCAGCCCTGGGGAGTGACGGCTTGGCGCATTCGGTCACAGACCCACGGTGTGGAGGAGGCGTTCTGCCGTGCGCTCGAGGCCGGAGCGCACACTCTCTGCTACCAGACCGACCTCGGCGTGGGTCTGTCAACGCTTCTGCAGCGGCTGAGCGCGGTCTTTAACGACGTTCAACGCAGACGCGCGGAATCCCCGATGCAGGTGCACTATCTCTCACTTCCCTCGGGGAAGACGGCCGCAACGCGCATTCTGGACGCCGTGGGAGCATCTGTTGGCTATCCCATTTCTACCAGTGAGCTCCGCTATCGGAGCCTTCCGCGCGTCATGGCAGGGCTCTGTGAGCATCTCCGTCGTACACGGGTGGTCGGACTCGTTATTGACCACCTCCATCGCGCCAACAACGCCGCGATCGAAAGACTGGTCGAGATCGCGGAGTTCCTCGACATGCATCCACTCATCTGCGACGGTCGAGAGGGCGCAGACGCGAGTCCGCCAGTGA
>CAYGHU010000255.1:1319-1879 GCA_964349785.1 uncultured Dehalococcoidaceae bacterium
GCACGTGGCGCCGGAGTCGCTGCAGCGGATGTCGCCTCCACTCTGGGCAACGCTCGGTGGGTGTTCCGCGCAGCTTGCTCCTCTTTCCTCACCGGACGAAGTCAGGAATGCGATCGAGCAGGGCCTCAGCCTACGGCATCCGCGCTGGACCTCCGCGGCAGAGGAGCTCTTCGGCACAACCCATCGAGAGACGCGAGGGCTCAACACACATCTTCGTACCTTGCTGCAGGATACGGCGAGGCGGACCTCCAAGCGCGATGCCCCCGCAGTTGAGAAAGCGCTTCGGAAGGCACTCGAGACACTCACGGGGGTCGCCGGAGAGCAAGATGAGACCCCTGAGGATGAGCCTGCTCCACACGTACGCGATCCCCAGCGAGAGCCCCGGAGCCGCCGCGCCGCGGCGAAGCGCGAGAATTCGACGAAGGCGTCAACGGTCCTGAGACAGCGAGGGCTTACGGGACCGCGCCGGTGAAGGACAGGCGCAGTTTCGACCGCACAGCCCGGGGCTACAAGGCATTGCTTGAGCATCCCGTCTATCGCAAGGTTCTTCCGCGCATGGT
>CAYGHU010000256.1:0-1868 GCA_964349785.1 uncultured Dehalococcoidaceae bacterium
ATATGGCGGCATTGAAGGTTACGCCGAACCTTCAGGACTACGAGCAGCTGCGCCAAGACTGGTCCTGGGACAGGATGCGCGTGGAGCTCGACCTTCCGGACAGCCTGGTCAACCAGGCACACGAGTGTATCGACCGGCACGCGCGGGCCACCCCGGACAAAATGGCGATGATCTGGGAGGGCACTGACGGGGCCATCGAGCGCTACACGTTCGAGGAGATGCGCGTACAGACGAACCGCTTCGCTAACGTACTAAGGAAGCTCGGTATCCAGAAAGGAGACCGGGTCTTCATCTTCTCGGATCGGGTCCCCGAATTGTATTTCGCCTTGTTCGGCACACTGAAAGCCGGAGCGATCGCCGCGCCGCTATTCTCCGCCTTTGGGCCGGAGCCGGTCGCTGAGCGCGTGAGACGGGCAGAAGGCGTCATGATCGTGACGACTCCCAGCCTGTTGCCGAAGGTCGACCGTATTCGCGGTAATCTACCAACTCTGAAGCACGTCCTGGTCGTCGGGCATCGCGCGGGCGTGGAGGCGGGCGAAGGCAATCTTGATTACGCGGCGCTGGTGTCCGAGGCCTCTGACGAGTTCGAGATCGAACAAACGAGGGCGGAGGACTGGTCGATCATCCACTTCACCTCCGGCACGACTGGGCTGCCCAAGGGAGCAGCGCACGTACACGACGCAGTGGTCAGTCACTATGCGACCGGCAAGTACGCGCTGGATCTGCACCCGGACGACATTTATTGGTGCACCGCCGACCCCGGCTGGGTGACGGGCACTTCGTACGGCATATTCGCGCCGTGGAGCAACGGCGTTACGCAGGTGATCTACGAAGGGGGCTTCGGCGCCGGCAAGTGGTTCGACGTCATTCAACGGCATAGAGTCACCGTGTGGTACACCGCGCCGACAGCGATCCGCATGCTGATGAAGGCGGGCGCGGCCATTCCGCAAGGGCGGGATCTCTCATCGCTGCGGTACATGATGTCCGTGGGAGAGCCATTGAACCCCGAGGGCGTCGTTTGGGGCGAGGAGGCGATTGGCCTGCCGTTCCACGACAACTGGTGGCAGACGGAGACCGGGGCGATCATGATCGCCAATTACCCGGCGATGGACATCAAGCCGGGTTCGATGGGCCGGCCATTCCCCGGTATCGAGGCCTCGATCCTGGACGACGAATTCCGCGAGGTCACCGAGCCGATGCAAGAGGGTCAGCTGGCGCTGAAGACGCCCTGGCCCTCGATGTTTCGGGCCTACTGGGGCGACGAGGAGCGGTATAGGTCGCGGTTTAAGGGCGAGTGGTACATCACTGGCGACCGGGCGAAACGGGATGAGGAAGGCTATTTCTGGTTCGTCGGCCGCGACGATGACGTCATCAATACGTCCGGTCATCTCGTGGGACCTTTTGAAGTGGAAAGCGCGCTGATCGAGCACCCGGCCGTCGCCGAAGCGGGCGTCATCGGCAAGCCGGACCCCATCGCGATGGAGATCGTGAAGGCGTTCGTGGCGCTGAAGGATGGATACGAGCCAAGCGAACAGCTGCGACGTGAACTGATCGGCCACGCGCGCCAGCGGCTCGGGCCAGGCGTCGCGCCGCGTGAGATCGACTTCGTGCCCTCACTGCCGAAGACTCGCTCCGGTAAGATCATGCGCCGGTTGCTCAAGGCCCGTGAGCTTGGACTGCCGGAAGGGGACACCTCGACGCTCGAGGACTAGCAGGCTGAGGCGTGGGGCGTTCCGGGCGGGCCTTCGTTCGCACGTTCAGCGTGGCGTGGCAACGATCGCCTCACCATTTGACGTAACATGGTTATCGGTGGAATGGGGTGAAGGCCCTCGTTCCTGTGTGGAGGAGGCCACGTGACGACCGTTAGC
>CAYGHU010000257.1:0-1867 GCA_964349785.1 uncultured Dehalococcoidaceae bacterium
GCCGTTGCCGCGGGATCCCATGGAGGCCCGGCGGCGAGCTCAGCGCCCGCGTCATGTCCGGTCGTTTCCCCCGTGAGGGGCGTTTTCGGGCATGCGGGAGGGCACCGCCGGCTCCGGGTTATGCCGGCGGTGCCCAGTTCAGGGGGGGCTAGGTGCGCTTAGCTATTCGTCGTCGTCCTCGCATTCGCATTGGATGGGTAGCGCGTCCCAGACATCGGACGATTCGATCTGACGTCGGGTGGTCATCATCTCATCGGCGATCAGGTAGACGATTTCGGCGTCACAGTAGTCCATGAACTGGCGCCCGTCGGTTTCGGTCACAATGTCGCCGTTCTCGTCGAAGCAGATCCCGTGCGCGGTGACCGAGTGCACCCCGTGCGATAAGGTCACCCGCGCCTCAAGACCGTGCAATGCGATGACGTGCGTTGTGTCAGTGAATGGCCCGCGTTGGGCCGGGATGATGCTCGCCCCGCTCATGCGCGAGTCCACTTGGGCGAGTGGGGACCGTTGAACTCCACGATCCAATCAGGGTACGGATCAACGGAATCATAGGCCAGAGATTGGATCAGCTCGGCCGGATCTTCACCTTTCGTCACCTTGTAGACAAATAGGGCAGGGTTATCCATCCAGCCCATGTCCACTAGTTCCGCCTCGACAAGTTCGCGCGTGGCGCAATACTTGTAATCGGTCACTGAGTCGCCATAGGCACCGGTCCGGACGATGTAACCGATAGCGCGCGCGCTCATGCGGTCACACCCTCACCGGGAGCTACGACGCGGCCGGCCTTGTGCAGCGTGCTCCAGTCGGCGGGGCTCATGCCGGCCGCGTGCCGGCCGCAGAGCACGACGGGGCGGCTGGCACCGTAGAAGGTGGTCACCCTGTCATCCGAGCAACTGCTGGCGAGGATGCTGCACGCGGTCGCCCTGATAGTTCTAGGCGTCCTCATCGTGCACCGCCGTTCTTCGCTATGCGCCGGCGGGCCTTCTTCCTGTCCAAGGTGAGCCGGCGGCCGTCCTTGGTCGTCTTGCGGGTTTCGTGCTTTGCCATGATTCCTCCAGATAGCTAGTAGTGGCTTGCAAGTACCACGCTATCACAGCTAGGGAATCCGCCGGCAGCGGGAGCTCAGCCCCACGCCATGTCCGGTCGTTTGCCCCGCCGGCATGCGGGAACCCCCGGCCAGTGAACCGGGGGTTCCCGCAGTGGGTCGGATCAGTCGTTCCTAGCTAGGAACTTCCGATCCTCGGCCGTCAGATCCTCGTCATCGAAACCCACCTCGGCAGGTGGGGCGGGTCGGCCGGAGCGCAACCACGAGTCCAATTCGTCTTGCATGGCACTGATCCGCGCCAGACTGCCGTCAGGGTCGCCCTCAAGGTTGAAACCATGGGCGGGGTCGCATGCCATGCCGTACATGTCAGCGTCAACATGGTCATGCAGTTCGGAGAACGTGGAAACGGACGCGGGGACGATACCCGCCGTGATGTCATCGCGGATCTCGACCTTGGCGAGCGCGATACGCTGTTCTATGTTCATGCGCGTGTTGCGGAGTAGGCGCGACCATTGATCCACGCGATCGATGGGCAGTCGGGGAAACCGGCATCGGCACCGACGTCACACCAACCGAAACCGGGCACCAACTCGAATTCGTCCGCATACGTCGGGTCGCCCACCTGCCAGTTACCGGAATCCAGATCAGGGTAACGGTTGAGGGTGAACAGTTCCGGCCCGTCAGGGTTGGTCAGCGTGAGAGTGCCAGCGGTTGCGACGGCCGAGTAATCACCCGAACCGTCAAACCATGCGAACTTGGTCGTCTTACGGGTTTCGTGCTTTGCCATGATTCCTCCAGATAGCTAGTAGTGGCTTGCAAGTA
>CAYGHU010000258.1:0-1866 GCA_964349785.1 uncultured Dehalococcoidaceae bacterium
TGACCGTGACGCGCGTCCAGCCGACCAGGTCGGAGGATCCTGGGCCGAGGCCGCAGCGCACGGGATCCCCGGCGTGGGTTCGGAAGGTGCCGACCAGGTTGCGGAACAGCGCGCACCCCGCCGCGCCGAGGCGCACGCGGATGGCGTTCATGATCGGGGTTTCTTGATTCATGACGCGCGCCCCGGGCAGCGGCAGGGCCCGTCGGGCGTCCAGCCGGTGCAGTAGACCGGCCCGCGCCACGGTACCGGCCGTCGGGCCGCGGCCGTGTGCGGCGTGTAGTGGTGGCACGCGGGGCACTCGCGGGGATCGGGACCGGGGCGGCGAGGAGCGGCGGGCGCGCCGCCGTGCGGGAAGGTCACGGCAGGACCCCGGCCAGGCGCAGCGCCGCCCGAGCCCGGGCCACGGCGTTGGGTTCGTTCCAGACGCGGCAGAGGCCGCTGGGGTGCGGGAGCACGACGAGCGTGCGGCTGGCGAGCGCCGTACGCCGCACGGTGAACGGCTCGAAGATCTGCCCGAAGGCGCCGGCGACCTTTGCGCCGAGTAGGACTAGGACCGGGTTGTCGCGCTGCAGCAGCTCGCCGGCGCGCTCCCGGGCGGCGGGCACCGACCACTTGAACGTGCACAGGTTGGCGCGGTCGAAGCGCCGCAGGTAGTCGGCGCGGTCTAGGCCCATGACGAACTCGGCCAGGCGCTGGCCCGCGCTGCCGCGCGGCGACGGGTACAGGGCGAAGGTCTCGTCGGGGCCGTAGGGGTTGAGCTCGCCGACCAGCAGCGGCTTCACCGCTTCACCTTCACGGTCGTGAAGCCGCCGCAGGACGGGTAGTCGTCGGTGTTGCTCGGGCAGATGTAGTCGATCTCCATCGTCGTCGGGTCGGACTCGTGCACCCGCATCTGTTGGCCGCACTCGGGGCAGGGCGGCGGCGGGTCCTTCTTGGCGACCTCGAGCACGCCGAGCTTGTCCTTGCACACGCACCACTCGCAGCCGAACTTCGGCGTCACGTGCGTGCACTCCCTGCAGGCGCTGCCGTCACCGTTGTCCATCGTCATCCCCCCGTCTGAAATTGCGGATAAAATCGTCACACCCTGGCCAGAAAAAAAGCTCACGCGCCCCGCTCGCAGTACACGCGCCAAGCCCACTGCGGGCTGTATCCGAGCAGCTTGGCGGCTTCCTTCAGCTCCGGGTACGTCTGTGCCTTGCGCAGCAGATCCCGGCGCATCGCGCGCATGGCCTCCTTGTCGATCTTGACCAGCTGGCCTGCGACGACGTCGGGGGCCTCGGACACCACGACGTACACGTGCCCGCAGTACGGGCACGCGGGCCCCGGGCGGTGGCACTTGAAGCAGCTCGGGCACTGCCGGGCGGCGATGGCCGGGATGGCCCCCGCCCCGCCGCCACGGCGCTTGCGGCCGGCGAGCGTCCACTCGCGCTCATCGTCGGCGAAGCCGAAGCCCGGGCGGAAGCAGTTGCCGGCGTGGTCGATGACCAAGGCGTGCGGCTTGGCCGACGCGGCGATGGCGGCCAGGCGCCCGTCGCGGCCCGCCAGGTCGAAGCCCGAGGCGTACACCGGCCGCAGCGCGCGGCCCACCTGCTGTAGGTAGACCGCCAGGCTCTTGGTGGGCCGCAGCAGGATGGCGGCGGTGAGCGACGGCGCGTCGAAGCCCTCGCTGATGAGGTCGCAGCTGGCCAGCACCTGGACGCTGCCGTCCGACAGCCCCCCCACATGCTGGCGGATGACGTTCACCGGGTCCTTGCCCGACACGCAGGCCGCCCGGAAGCCGGCGCGCGCGAAGTCCGCGGCGACGTCCTCGGCGTGCTTGACGCTGACGCAGAAGACGACAGCGGGCGCGCCCGGGCAGAGCTCGCG
>CAYGHU010000259.1:0-1862 GCA_964349785.1 uncultured Dehalococcoidaceae bacterium
CGACCGAAGGATAGGTGCGCCCGGATGGCATACGACGCCGTTCTGAAGCCCGCGGCCCGGCCGGATGATTACAAGCCGCCCGACTGGACGGAGGTGAGCAACCTGCTCGCGCTCCTGAAGCGGCAGCGGCAGCCGGTGATTGACCGGATGTGGGAGACGAAGCGCATCCGGCGGCACCAGTGGGACGACGTTCTCAAGAAGATCCCGGTGGCGTTCCGCAAGATGCTCGTCGCGGCCGATGCGCCGCAGTTCGATGACCAGCTCCGCCGCCTCGCCGGTCTCGTCGCCAAGCACGAGCCGGTGTTCGAGGTGCTTCCCCCTTCCGGCCGGCCGCCCGACGTGGCGAAGGCATCGCGCGAAGAGGCGCGGCTCCAGGCGACGCGGATGCAGATCGCCGACCAGCAGGACCGCGACCCGTACGCCATGGGCATCGATGCGCAGATTGCGCTCGGGGAATCGTGGATCATGGTCTGGCCGGACCCGAAGCGGTTCAGCGACCCGGACTTCAAGCGCCGCAAGGACGAAGACGCCGACGACTACCTGGCGCGCACGAAGGAGATGATGGCGGAGGGCGGCGTCCCGATCACCATCACGGACTGCGACCCGCAGACGGTCTTCCCCTTCCGCAGCGATGGTGAACGCGTTTCGATTGTCATCATCGAGACCGACCACCAGCCGGTGGATATCGACCTCGGCTACGGCTACAAGGCGATCAAGGACAAAGACGGCAAGGCGCTGGAGTGGATGAAGCGCGGGCACACGCTCTCCGAGCCGTACCTGGCGCAGGACAGCCGTTCGGGCGAAGGCGGAGGCGGCGTGGTGGACACGACGCACGACCGCGGCGGGCCGACGAACAGTCAGCCCGATGGGCCGGTCCGCAAGGTCATCTACCTGGACTTTTGGTGCTACCAGCTGTGGCTCGATGGCGTGAAGGTCGAAGAGTGGGAGCACAACTGGGGCATCGTCCCGTCGTTCCCCGCCTACGGTTCGCAGACCTCCGACCGAGACCCGGCGTACCAGAGCTCGGGCGTGCTCGACCCCGTGATCAGCATCGCCAAGCAGACCGTGTACTTCAGCGCGATTCTCGCCTCGAACGCGGCGCTGCACGGCTTCCCCACGCCGATGCTGAAGAACCCGGAGTCGGGGCTCGTTGACCACAACGGCCAGCGGCTGACGCGCACGATCCAGCTCGGCGAGATGAACCTGATGGGCCAGAACGAGGAACTGAGCTTCCCGTTCCTCCAGGCGACCATGCTCCCCGACTTCTTCAAGTACATGGACTACCTGACTGCGCAGCTCGACGACGCCGGTATCGGTGGGCTCGGGAAGGCGCTGGGCAGCGACATGGCCGGGTACGCGATCGCGCAGATCCGGTCGCAGCAGATGGCCGTGCTGGCGCCGGTCTACTACAACGCGTGCCGCCAGTGGCGAAAGATCGGCTACTTCATCCGCTGGCTCGTGAACAAGGTCTTCCCCGCGGGCTTCTTCCTGCGCGGCGCGGTCGAAGAGAACGATGACGGCGTGCAGTACCGGCCGATTCTGAAGTTCGCGAAGGAGCACACAACCGAGTTCGCGATCAACTGCCACATCGACGAGGGCATTTCGCAGGACCAGATGGCGAAGGACAAGAGCGCCATCGAGAAGAAGGACGCCGGGCTCTGGTCCACGCGCCGGGCGATGGAGGCCACGGGCGTCGAGGACGCCGCCGCGGAGGCCGCGGAGATTCACACGGACCGCGTGATCAATTCGCCAGCGGCCGATGAAGTCACACTGCGGCTCGCGACCCAGATGATGGCCGAGCGGGAGGTCGCGCTCACCCGGCAGGAGGAATCGAGCCCGTTCCACCAGGCGCTCCAGAAGGC
>CAYGHU010000260.1:0-1851 GCA_964349785.1 uncultured Dehalococcoidaceae bacterium
GGCGAGGATGCCGCTGAGATTGGCGGCCT
Organism: uncultured Dehalococcoidaceae bacterium; assembly: GCA_964349785.1. Taxonomy (GTDB): domain Bacteria; phylum Chloroflexota; class Dehalococcoidia; order UBA2979; family UBA2979; genus JAIBBD01. The sequence goes on from CAYGHU010000260.1 coordinate 30, forward strand.
CGTCGATGCGGCGCACGGCGCCCAGCAGGCGGTCCACGGTATCGACGCGGGAGTCCCTGATGGTCTGCTTGCCGGAGGTCTCGGCCAGTTTTTCCTGCATCCCGGCAATCCGGCCCTGCATCTCGGCGCGTTCCCGGCCGAGACGCGTTTCCATCTCGCGCGTCAGCTCGTCGCGGATGCCTTCAATGCGGGCGCGGAAGACACGCTCGGACTCCTCGCGGGCGTCGGTCACGGCGCGGTCCAGCTCCCGGTGCCATTGGTCTTTCTGCTCCCCGATCAGGCGTGTCAAGTCAGACGTCAGGCCGCGAACGTGGGCATCAAGGTCGTGACGCACCCGGGCGACATAGGCGTCTACGGCTTCGCGAACGCGGTGCTCGATGGCCATCTGGACGCCGCCAGTATGGACTAAAGGGGGGAAGAGTACAAGAGGTCGTATCGCGCCGTGCTAAGTGTTACCGAACGGATCCTGGTCGCGCCATAAATGGTGTTACCGAAGCTGATGTCCCAAAGGAGGGCATCAGCGTGGGGCCACGGGCAAAGCGGGAGTATCTGGGGCAGATGCGGGATCGGTATGTCCGGGCCCCGACCCGGCAGGCGCGGGGGGCGTTGTTGACCGAGGCGATGGCCGTCACGGGGTATCACCGGAAAGCGCTCATTCGGGCGTGGCGCCGGCCCGTGCGCCGGCCGGCGCGCGGGCAACCCCGCCGGGGCCGCCGGTGTCGCTACACGGCGGCGACGGTGCGCGCGCTCCGGGCGATCTGGACGGCCGCCGGCTACCCGTGGTCGGTGCGGCTGAAGGCGTTGCTGCCGACGTGGCTGCCGTGGGCGCGCAAACGACTCGCCCTGACCGCGGAGACCGAGACGCAGCTGCGGGCGATCAGTGCGCGCCAGATGGACCGCGTGTTGGCGGTGGACAAGCGTCGCCTCCGGCGGCGCCTGTACGGCGGCACCAGGCCCGGGACGCTGTTGAAGCACCACATCCCGATCAAGACCGATCACTGGGACGTGACCGAGCCAGGGTTTACGGAAGTGGATCTGGTCAGTCACTCGGGCGACCGGGCCGACGGCGAGTTTCTGCACTCGCTCGACCTCACGGATATTCACACGACGTGGGTCGAAACGGCGGCGGTGCTGGGGAAAAGCCAGATCCGCGTGCAGGCCGCGCTCGAGCAGCTGCGACAGCAGTTGCCGTTTCCCCTGCGGGGGATCGACTCGGATAACGGCTCAGAGTTCATCAACGCCCACCTGCATCGCTACTGCCAGGACCGGGACATCCAGTTCACGCGCGGGCGCCCGTACAAGAAGGACGACAATGCGCATATCGAGCAGAAGAATTGGACGCACGTACGCAAGCACATGGGGTATCTCCGCTACGACTCCGAGGCCGCGTTAGCGGCGATGAACGACGTGTACGCCGACCTGCGGCTGCTGCAGAACCTGTTTCTGCCGTCGGTGAAATTGCAGTCGAAGGTGCGCGTCGGCGCGCGGGTGCGTCGCCGGTACGGACCCGCGCAGACGCCGCTCGAGCGCGTCCAGGCCTGTCCCCAGGCTGATCCGCTCAAGGTGACGGCGCTGATCCGGCAACGCGACACGCTCGATCCGTTCGCCTTGGCGGCCCGCATCGACGAGCAACTGCAGCGCCTCTATGCCCTGGCCGAACATCGCGCTCCCGCCGGGCCCTCGATGGCGGGGGGCACGATCGCGGCCGCCAAGAGCGCGGCCCCGATCGTGCCCCCAAGGTCAAAATCTCCGGATCCTTCGGTAACACCAATTACGGCGCGACGAGGCGCCGCTCGGTAACACTTACTTATGGCTCGACAGG
>CAYGHU010000261.1:0-1827 GCA_964349785.1 uncultured Dehalococcoidaceae bacterium
TCAGGTCGACCACCGTCGAGGCTACACCTCGTCGTTCGCCGCCATCGAGCACATGCAGCTCACCGCCGAAGATCGCGACCACCTCCTCGACTGACGTGGCCGGAAGTTCGCCGTGCCGGTTGGCGCTGGTCACCGCCAGCACCCCGCCGCACCGCCTGATGACCTCCCTCGCGAGGTCGTCAGCGGGCTGACGGATGCCGATCTTGCCGTCTGGAGTCAGTGCGAGAGGAAATGCCTGTGGCCGTGCCCGCACGACGATGGTCAGAGCGCCCGGCCAGAAACTGGCTAGTCTGTCGAATGCGTCCGACTGCTCAATCATGGAGCTGATTACGCTCACTTCGTCGAAGAGCACAGCGATTGGCTGTTGTGGGTCTCGCCGCTTAGACTCCGCCAGCCGGCGCACTGCGATCTCGTCGTCCGCGCGCGCCGCCAGCCCGTAGACGGTGTCGGTGGGGATCGCCGCGATCTCGCCTCGCAGCAGCGCTTCGACGATGACATCGAGGTGTTCGGGCTCAACAACCGGCATGCGTCCTCCCGCCAGGCTGGTCCAGTGCCTGGGCATTCATTGACCGCACTATAGGCCGCCGATACGATCCATCCCTAGCGGGCTTCCCCAAAGACCAGGGCACCATGGCCGAAACCACCGAGGCAGCGGGCGCGCCGCCCAGGATCCGCACTTCCGGCGACAGCGAGGTCGGGACGTACCTCGAGATCGCCGCCGAGCGTGAGCCCGGTCAGGTCTTCACGCCCGCCCCCAATGCGCCCGAAGCGGTCGTCGTCCTCGACTACGGGTCGCAATTCTCGATGCTCATCGCCCGCCGCATCCGCGAAGCGGGCGTCTACTCGGAGCTCGTCCCCTGGGACACGCGGCCCGAGGACTTGAACCACTTGCGGATCAAAGCATTCGTCCTATCGGGCGGGCCGGCCTCAGTCTACGAGGACGGCGCGCCTACGTTGCCGGCATACGTCATCGCCTCGAAGCTCCCGGTGCTCGGCATCTGCTACGGCATGCAGCTGCTGGCGCATGCGCTGGGCGGCCGCGTAGTGCCCGCCAGCCGGCGCGAGTACGGTCACGCCGTCATCACACTTTCCGACCCATCGAGCCCACTACTCAAGGGTCTACCCGCCTCGATGCCCGTCTGGATGTCGCACGGCGACCACGTGATCGACCTCCCGCAGGGATTCCGCTCAATCGCGCAATCCGATTCGTCACCGGTTGCCGTGATGGCGGATGCCGAGGGCCACCTCGGGATTCAGTTTCACCCTGAGGTCGTCCACACGCCCCAGGGCGGGCAGTTGATCCGCAACTTCCTGTTCGATGTCGCCGGTTGCATGGGCGACTGGACAGCCTCGAACTTCATCGAGGAGTCGGTACGCAACATCCGCGAGCGCGTGGGCGCCGGTAAAGTTATCTGCGCGCTGTCAGGCGGCGTTGATTCAGCGGTCGCGGCCACACTCGTGCATCGGGCTGTCGGCGATCAGTTGACGTGTATCTTTGTCGACAATGGCCTGCTTCGCCTCGGCGAGCCGGAGCGCGTCGTGAACACGTTCCGCCAGCACATGGCGATGAACCTCCTGCATGTCGACTCCACAGACCGCTTCATGGCCGAACTCGCCGAGGTGACCGCGCCTGAGACGAAGCGAAAGCGCATTGGCGAGACGTTCATCCGCGTCTTCGAGGCCGAAGCAACGGGCCTCGGCCAGGTCGACTTCATCTGCCAGGGCACGACCTACCCCGACGTCATCGAATCGGCGTCCACAGGCACGAGCGCGGCGGCGAAGATCAAGACGCACCACAACGTCGGCGGCCTGCCCAAGGACATGCAG
>CAYGHU010000262.1:0-1816 GCA_964349785.1 uncultured Dehalococcoidaceae bacterium
TGACGCTGCGCTTGCCTCGCAGCCACATCGGCGAGGCCGGCAGCCCGCGCGCGGAATCGCCGCCCGGCGGCTCGACCTTGATCACATCCGCGCCGAAGTCGGCGAGCACCATGGTGGCGATGCCGCCTGCCTGTCCGCTGGTCAGGTCGATGATGCGCAGGTCGTCGCACGGTCCGGACATGGCGGTACTCCTCGCAGGTATGCGACCGAGTGGTGGAGAGCAGATTAGCGCATGGAGTGCGGCCGTGGCGTTGCGCGGACCGAGCGCAAGACAATGGCACGCAGGATCGTCCTGCGTGCCATTGAGGACGGAACCAGCGGCGCTGCTACATGAGCGCGGTGACTTCCATGACGTCCGCTTGTGTCACGGGAACGCCTGAGGCTTCGTGTGCGCGGACGACCGCAGCGGCATCGGGCGCTTCGAACAGGCAGTAGCCGGAGCCGTCCTTCGCGAAGAAGATGTTGATCCCCTTCACGCCGCGTTCGTCAGGCGGCCCATTGACCCGCTCGCGCAACATTGCCAGTTGATCCGGTGGTGGCACCGGCAGTTGCGCATGGTGATCGATAAACCGTGGCATTACAAAGTCCTCCTTCTCGACATGTGTGCTACTCAGGGCGGAGACCGCCCATACTCCCATCGGCCCAGTCGTCCGGGCCGGGAACGCGATCTTCGGCGACGGTCGCCAGACGGCTGAGGTAGTGCATCCAACCCTCCGCGTGCGGCTCCGTGACCTCTGCCACTGGCGGCAGGCCGTGATGAAGCAGATGGAGCACCGTGCCTTCGCCGTCCTGGGTGAGTGTGATCTCGACAGTGCTCGATCCAGGTGGGACCGGCGAGTCGTCAGTTTCCCAGCCCCAGCTAAAGACGACACGCGAATACGGCGTCACCTCTACGAATCGGCCACTTGCGGTCTCGCCTACAGCGTTCATCCGTACGCGATAGACGCCACCGGGCTGCGGTTCGACCTCTGCCTCCAGTCCTTGCCAACGGAGCATCTGCTTCGCGTCCGTCAACAACCCGAAGACGATCTCCGGCCGGGCCGCGATACGTATCGTGTGTTCGACGACGCCCAGACGACTGCCTGTCACTGAGGACGACTGCCTTCCATGGTGGCGCGCAGTACGCGCTCGTCCAACTCCGCCTGCGCCTTCAGCCGCCGCAGGTTGTCGGTCCAGAACGTGTCGAGGTAGGCATGGAGTCCGGTGAAGCCTTCGAGGCGAAGGCGGTACAGCCGTTTCGTCCCTTCGCGGCGTTCGCTCAACAGTCCTGCCGCCTTGAGCACGCGCAGATGTTGTGAGATCGCTGGTCGTGACACCTCGAAATGCGCGGCGATAGCGCCGGCAGACAGCTCCCGCCCGCGCACCAACTCGAGGATCTGTCGCCGGCGCGGCGCGGCAATAGCGGCGAATGCTGTCTCCATGCTGGTATCGTAATGAGATACTTACGTATGTGTCAACTTACGCTTCGCCCAGTGAGTCGCTACAACTAGCTCTAGAACTGACGGAGGTTGCTTCGTTGCGGTCGGCCATGCCGCCCTCCTCGTCCAACGCCAGCCCGCTACTGGTAGAAGGCAAGTCCGCGAAGGTGTGCGGACTGTCCACCGCACACCCCAATTGCTCCGCATGAGGTCACGGGTAGCCGGGCGGTATCGCTAACTCGCAAACAACGGACGTAAATCGCAACAAACCGGCGATCGGCGGCACGCCTACGGCAGGAAGTCCAGCGGGTTACGGACGGTCCCAAAGCGCCTGATCTCGAAATGGACGTGCGCGCCGGTGGAGTAGCCGGTATTCCCGCTGATAGCGATGGTCTCGC
>CAYGHU010000263.1:0-1803 GCA_964349785.1 uncultured Dehalococcoidaceae bacterium
GAGTAGACGCAATGGTATGGTCGTAGCGCAGATCAGCGATCCTGTATCTGGATCGCGAAACTACGGCACCGCGAGGGTGACCCGCCAATGGGAATAGCGCGCATTGAGGTTGTGCAACTGCCGGTGGCCGACTTGGCCCGCGCGGCAGCGTGCTATGGCCGCTTGCTCGAAACCGAACCCCAAGCAACGAACGATGACGTCCCTGGTGGAGCAGCAATTATCGAGATGTCCGGTCGAGGCCCTGATCTGTATTTGCAGCGCGCTCCCGCGCCGCATGGCAGGCCAGATGGCCCTCTCGTCTGCTTGCGGGTCGCGCCGAGTACGGATCTCCACGACTACTGACCCGCATCGAGGATGCCGGAGGGACGGTCACATACCGTGAAACCGTTCACTCGGATCTCCTCGTGGTCGGCTTCACCGACTCGGAGGGCAACCACCTCGAGCTACACGTCCCGAGGTAACACGCCTGAGGCTCCGTGGCCTAATCACTGAGGAACTGAAAGGTCAACGTCCCCTCGACGGGCCGAAACTGCCGACTCAGGCTGATGCCCTGATTCTGAAAGTGTGATCCGCTGTCCGGTCCGCCGTACAAGCGATCGGGCTCTTCCGCCATGTACTCGTACGCCAGGCGTGCGATCGGTTGGCCGTCCTCCAACATGAACGGCACGTCATGTGCTCGGACTTCGAGCACGGCCCTCGTCCCGTGAAGGCCGGGCCCGTATCCGAAGCCGGGATCGAAGAAGCCGGCGTAATGCGTGCGCAGTTCCCCGTTTGTCGGATCGTACGCAACCATCTCGGCGGCCACGCTCGGTGGGATACGGACGAATTCCTTTGAGATCAGCAGATAGAAGTCGTTCGGATCAAGCACCAGGCGACCGCCCGCTTCCGCACGCACCGGCTCCCAGAAGTCCAATACGTCGTATTCATTCGTCTTCGACAAATCGAGCAGTCTCGTGTGATGCTTCGCACGCCACCCGACATGCTGGTTCCCATTCGGCAGCCCTACATTGACCAAGAGACCGCGACTCCCGATCGTCGGCTGCTCGACCCTTGCCCGCGGTGCCTTCCCGGGTTCGAAGAGCAAGCCCTCCTCCGCATGCAGTTCTCGCATCTGCGCGGGTGTGAGGGACTCACTCGTGTTCGAGAGCCGCAACTGCGCCAATGCCAAGCCGGACGTTACGCCGATGGTGAACGTGTTCGAGTACACCTCAAGCCAGAGTGAGCCCTCGTAGCCAGGCTCGATTTCGTCAAACTGGTTGCCGCGATCAGCGATGACCCGAGTGAAGATATCCAGGCGTCCAGTAGAACTTCGGGGGTTGGCTCGAGCGCGCGTGCCCGGCGGCAGCTTGAGCGTCTCGACTAGCTGGATGAGGTACGGGTGGCCAGGGTCGAGAACGGCCCCGTTTGGGTCGTCGAGATTAATCTCCGGGCCGACCTTCAGCTCGGCCAGCCGATCCCTCACCCTCGCGTCGCCCGGTAGAAAACTGCTGCGCAGACGGTACGCCCGGGTCCCGAGCCGCAGATCGAGGCTGGCTGGTTGTATCTGGGTACTGACTATTTTAGGGCTACCTCTGATCACTCCCTCGTGAACCGCATCGCGAAGCATCTGGGCAGAGAACACGCCACGGCGTTCGCGCGTCGGCTCGATCTGTTGCGTCCCATTCGATAGTGCCTGCATCCGACCCCGTTACAATTATGTCCAATGACGAAGACTCGGCGAAACCTAGTGACATTCCCGTCAGCTTAAGGTCGGGGGCCGAACCGCTGCACAGGACTGCCCACCAATCCTTTCACTTTAACCCC
>CAYGHU010000264.1:0-1788 GCA_964349785.1 uncultured Dehalococcoidaceae bacterium
GCTCCAACAGTATCGGGGCTGGGCGCGTTTTCTTACCGAAAGGAGATGCTGTGAGCTCGACGAGCTTCGACACGCGTGACCTCAAACGAGCGTTCACGCCGAACGCAGTAGTCTCGCCGATCACGGCCAGAATCCTGGTCGCGGCGACGATCTTCGTCCTGTTTGCGGGCTGGTGGATGCAGCCGGTCAAATTGCTGCCCAATCCGCTCGAAGTGGTCAAGGCGATTCCGCCGCTCTGGTTCACCTTTGGTGGCGGCCAGGAGCTCATTAAGAGTTTCCTGCTCAACCTCGAAGCGCTGAGCTGGACGACGGTTATTTCCCTGGCCCTGTCCTACCTGACGGTCATTCCTGCCTTCCGGCCGATCATCGGCTTCATCTCGAAGCTGCGGTTCGCCAGCATGGTTGGTCTGACTCTCATCTTCATGGTCCTGACCAGCGACGGGCACCAGCTCAAACTCTGGATGCTCGTCTTCGCCGAGACGGTCTTCTTCGTCACGACGATGGCCCGGAACGTCTACGAAATTCCGGTCGCCAAGCTCGACCATGCCCGGACCCTCCGAATGGGTGAGTGGCGCGTCGTCTGGGAAGTCATCATCCTCGGCCATCGTCATCAGGCCATCGAGACGCTTCGGCAGATTGCTGCCATCGGCTGGGTCATGCTGACCATGGTCGAAGGCGTCGTTCGGTCCGAAGGCGGCATCGGGGCAATCATGCTCAACATGGATCGGCAGATGAAGGTTGACATGGTCTACGCGATTCAGCTGATGATCCTGTCGATCGGACTCTTGACCGATCTGACGATCGGCTTCCTCAACACGCAGCTCGCGCCGTACGCGACGCTCAAGCTGAAACGAGGCAACCGGTGAGAGCACTCAATGGTACGATTCTCAAGGTCGAAGACGTCAGCCTGACGCTCGGCCAGAACCTCATCCTCCGTGGTGTTTCCGCGGAGGTGCATGACACGATCGGTCGCGGACAAGTCGTTGGCTTGCTCGGTCCTTCAGGGGTCGGCAAGACCCAGCTCTTCCGGATGCTGTCCGGATTGCAGGAACCGACTTCTGGACGGATCTTGATCGGCAAGGACCTCAAACCAGTCCAGGTCGGTCAGGTCGGGGTCGTCACTCAGGACTATCTCCTCTTCGAACACCGGACGGTGATCGACAACCTGACACTGGCTGGTCGCCAAGCTGGGCTGTCGGCGACTGATGCCAAAACGAAGGCGTTCGGTTTTCTCGAGCGGTTCAGTCTGACCGATCGAGCGAACTACTATCCGGCGCAACTGTCAGGTGGTCAGCGCCAGCGCATCGCCATCGCCCAGCAGCTGATGTGCTCCGAGCACTTCCTGCTGATGGACGAGCCGTTCAGCGGTCTCGACCTGATCATGTTGGAGAAAGTCTGCAGCATGATCGACGAAGTTCAGAAGCTGGACGAACTCAACACGATCGTGGTCGTCACCCATGACGTCACCGCGGCGGCAAGCATCGCCGACACGCTCTGGCTGATGGGCCTCGAATACAACCCCGACGGGACGCCGATTCCCGGAGCCCGGATCCTGGAGACCTATGATCTCCTCGATCGCGGGTTCGAATGGCGGCCCGGGATCAGTCTCGAACCGGCGTTCACTGACTTCGTTCGCGAGGTCAAGACGCGGTTCAAGCAACTCGATCCTGGAATTCTCAAGCTCAACGGCAGTGTGAAGTAATCCTTCGCCTGCCGTTTTTTCTTAGGCGCGGTGAATTATCTGAATAAATAGAATTCCGCCCGTGTTCGCGAGGAACGATATCATCA
>CAYGHU010000265.1:0-1770 GCA_964349785.1 uncultured Dehalococcoidaceae bacterium
GGACGCGCTGGCGACGCGGCTGGGCGTGGACCCGAAGAGGGCGATGGCGATGGTGACGGAGTTCGTCTCCTTCCGGTTCTGCGAGCACCCGGAGACCATCACAAGCGAGGCAACGAGCGCGATGGTGAGCAGTAGCCGCTTCATAGAAGCCATGTTCGCCCAAAGAGGGTCACATTGCCAGTGGATGTGTGCGGAATCGTGTCAGACTTCATGTAGTCGAATGGCCGCAGTTCATTCCTTCGTCACATCCGAAGCGCCGATCAGGGAGCTCTGACAACAGTGAGCCTGCTCGCGTTCTCGATCGCTGGGTCGATCGCATCCCTGCTCATGATGGGCGCCGGCTTTGTGTGGCTTGGTGTTCGGCGTGAATTCGAGGTCTCGAGGATGCCGCCCGAGCAGGGGAGCACCCCCATGCGGGCGGGTTCGCGGGGCCAGACCAGATCGGCGTGGTTTCGTGGACTCGCCACCGGCATCAGCTACTCCGCCGAGAAGCCGACCAGCGAGATCATCGCGCTTCTTGCCGCCGGCCGTTTGGGTGAGGGACTACCTTGGGCCACACCCGCCATCGGTGCCTTGGCCGCGTTCTTCTTCTGGCCGTTGCTGATTGGGATCGTCCTTGGCCTGGAAGGCGTGGTCCTGTGGGTATTGGTCGCCGCCTTCTTCTTCGGCGGACTCTATGCCGCGTGGCCCCGGGACGCCCGATAAGGGAGACGAGCGGCGAGAAGGGCGATCGTTGGAGAATTCTCAGCCGCGACGATAGGTGCCGGTGAGCACCGCCGTCCCCAGGACGGTGGCTCTGGCCAGCGCGGTCTGCACCTCATGGGGAGCGGCATGGTTAGCGACGTCCAGCGGCGCTGCGAGGGCGGACAGCGTGAAGCGATAGTGGTGCATCCCCGACGGAGGACACGGCCCTCGGTAGCCGCCTGCTCCCTGGTGGGGCTGCGCTGCTGAGGAATCCACGCCCTCTGGCAGACCCCCGTCCGCGCCGGGCAGGTCGTACGCGATCCAGTGGATGTAACCGTGGGCGTCGGGGTCGTCGACCCAAAGCGCCAGGGCAGCGGTCCCATCGGGTACGCCGATCCACGTGAGGGGCGGCGACACATTCGCTCCGTCGCACGAATGCTCGCGCGGGATTTGGCCGCCCTCGGCAAATGCGGTCGAAGTCAGTACGAACCCGGGAGTCGACATTCTGTCTGGCATCTCCTTGTGTCGAGCAGTCCTGGACGGAGCCGTGTTCCCCCGTGGCCGACACCGTCCTCTTGGAATCGTGGCCCTCGGTTTCTACCCTGATTCGGTGTCGGGCGTCTCGGCGATGAGGGTCCGTGTGCCGTATGAAGCGGGTATGAACCGCTCGTGTCTTTCGCACGATCACGGCTACCGTTGCGGCGGGAGGTCCACGTCGCACCCGAAACGGAGCAGGGAGGCGTTGAGAGTGGACAACGAGGAGAAGCTCGACAGCTCGGGAGCGTACGCGTTCAAGCCTCTGCTGGATGAGGAGCACAAGCCGCCGCCTGACGAATTCTCGAATCCACCCGGCGTGAGCCGAGGTGACTGCGACACCAAAGAGGGCGCCGAGCAGGACGCCAGCTGCGATCTCGAGGCCACGGCCCAGATCCAGGACCTCGTACTCGAGGAAACCAAGCCCGGCTATGGCATCGAGGGTTTCGAGGGCGAGGAAGTCGGAGGCGCCTAGCTGACGACTGCGGCGAACAGATAGAACCCGACAGCGACGCCGCCAGCGAGCGCGGCAGTGATCAGCACTGTGTACGG
>CAYGHU010000266.1:0-1767 GCA_964349785.1 uncultured Dehalococcoidaceae bacterium
TTCCGCTTCACCGCCGAGATCACTCCGAACGGGATGCCGAACATCACCGTCCACACGAGGGTGAACGCCATCAGTTCGAACGAGATGGGGAAGCGGCGTTTGAACTCGGTAGACACGCTCGCCTGGTTGAGCGCCGAGCGTCCGAGATCGAGCGTGAGGACGCCTCCGAACCAGCGGACGTACTGGACCGGCATGGGGTCGTCGAGGCCCTGCGCGGCTCGTTCCGCGGCGATGCGCTCGGGCGTGGCGGCGATCCCCTGCTGGAGCAGCGTGGGGTCGCCGGGCATCAACCGCATGAGCGTGAACACGACCAGCGAGACGAACCAGAGGATCATGCCAGCCATCGCGATACGCCGGATGGTGTAGTTCAGCACCGCTGACTCCTACCCCTTTTGAAAACGAAGCGTCGGGACGCCTTGCGGCGTCCCGACCGCGATCCTCGTCAGGTTAGGCGTCGATCCAGAAATTTCGCAGCATGTACGCGGTCATTGCCCCCGCACCGGCGTCGAAGTTTTGGACTTTCTCGTAGTGGACGACGTTGTCGCCCACGTTGAAGACGTTCAAGAATGCAGGGTCGGTCTTCAGCACGGCACGCTGTGCTTCCAGGTATGCCGCCTTCCGTTCCGCCTCTGGGATCGTGCTCGCCGCCTTGTCGATGACAGCATCGATCTCCGGGCTGTACAGACTCGTCGAGTAGTTGTTGCTGCCGGTGAGGCCGCCAGTGCGGTACCAGGCCAGCGCGAAGTCCGGCGTCTTATACGACTGGTTGAGTGAGAAGGAGGCAGTCAACTTGCTTCCGAAGTACTGCGCCACCCACGTCGCCGCGTCCAGCGGCTGTGGCTTCGCCGTGATGCCGATCCCCTGCAACTGCTTCACCATGATGTTGACGTAGTCGGGCATCGTGCTGCTCGTCGGGTGCGCGAAGGTGACCTCCTTCACGCCTGCGGCCTCGAAGAGTTTCTTCGCCTCGGCCACGTCGTAGGGCTGCAATTTCTTGAGTTCCGCGTCCGGAAGCGCGTAGTCGCCGAACACCGGCACGACCGGGCCAGCGTGTTTGCCCAGGCCCTTACCGATGATCTGGATGTACTCGTCGCGGTTCATCGACAGGTTCATGGCGCGACGGACACGGGCGTCGTTCCACGGGGCAACATCCGTCCGCATCCAGAAGGAGTTGAAGCCGGTGGATCCGGTCTCCACGAGTTTCAGGCCCTTCGTGGCCTTCTGTAGCTCCTTGGCCTCCTCCGGGTTCGCCGTCTGGTAGGAGTCGATCTGGCCGGAGGACAGCGCGGTGCGCTGCGTGGCCACGTCCTTGAAATTGAGGATGTCGTACCCATCGAGGTACGGACGCTCCTTGTCATAGAAGTTGGGGTTCCGGACCATCCGGATCCCCTCGCCTTCCTGCATCGACTTGAGCATGAACGGGCCCGCGCCGACCGCCCATTGCTTGAAATCGGCAGCCGGCTTGGCAAGCCACTCCTTCGGGACGATCGCGCCCTTCAGGTTGTCACCGAGGTTTTCTTCGACCCACGCATACGGCTTCTTCACCACCAGCCGCACGGTCTCCTTGTCGGGCGCATCGAACTTGTCGACCCACGTCGCAAAGAACGCGTACCCGTTCGCCGCGGACGCCTTATCGGCCACGCGCTTGAACGACTGGACCACATCTTCGGAGTCCAGCACCCGCTCCGGGACGCCCTTGTCGTTGGGCGCGATCTTCGCGTCCGTGCGGAGTTTGAAGGTCCAGGTGACCCCGTCCTTCTCCACCTG
>CAYGHU010000267.1:0-1761 GCA_964349785.1 uncultured Dehalococcoidaceae bacterium
TCGCGCTCAATGTGCCGCCGCTGTTCCTTGAAATGGAGCAGGAGCCAGAGTTCAAAGCAGGGGTTTGAGAACGCGACGTTGAACTGCTCTTTTCTCGCCAATTCAAAAGCAGTATCGATGCCCGGGTGGGTGTCCCGGTCGAACACACACCATATCTCGTCGTAGGCGGCATTCTCGTCGCGGATGCGCTTCGCTGTTTGCCTCGCATTATCCCGCAGTGCCTTCGCGGTCTCAATCACACTGATCGGTACGCCAGCGGCGGGATGGCATACGAGTTTCATCTGACTTCGCCACCGAATCCGAAGATCGTCGAAGTAACAAGGTTCGGTCAGCTTTCCCTCGCAAACGACCAGGATCTTCGGATATGGATCTCTCCGAGGTTTGCCGCGGCTGAGGCCGTCACGCCTCGGCATCCGCCCCACCCAGTGCCGCCGTGAAAGCGCCTTCGTTCAGGAACGGGATCGCTCCATACCGGCCCTGTAGGTAGCCGGTCTCCAGATTCTCCTCCTTCCGGGGTTTGAAATCGCTCAGAGGGTAGATCGCCGTCGCCCCATCCGAAGCTTTTTCGCAGAACCAGATCTGGTCCCGCCTCAGCCCCGCGTGGCTCAGCAGGTTTGTGTCGTGCGTGTTGAAGATCAATTGAGCGTCCTTTGGATTGCTCTCCTTCTCCTGGAACAGCCGCACGATCTTTACTGCCAGGTGCGGGTGAAGGCTGGAATCGAGCTCATCGACACACACTGTTCCCCCGGAACGAAGCGCCTTCAGGGCTGGGCCCAGAAGCGCAATGTAGGAGCGGGTGCCGTCGGATTCCTGGTTTCCCTGAAACTCCTGTCCACCTCGATGCATGAATCGCAGCTCCGGGCGTGTGCTCGGCAAATCGGGGACCTTTGCATCGGGACTCAGCAGGGGCATCGCCGCAGCTACCCGACCGGCGTACTCGACAGTTTCGGGCTTGGGGCTCTCCTCAACCATGCGCATCTGCTCGATGCCAAAATCCGCACCCTTGACGAGCGCCAGAAAAGCATCCTTGAAATCTCTGTCTTGCTGGAGGGTTGAGATCGTGCTGCGTGGGACCGGCATGGATTTCATGCCGACGCGGGTGATGGTGAGCGAACGGGTCAGCCACCGGTAGATCGGTTCGACTAGTTCGTTCGCATTCTGGACGGCGGCGGAAAGGAATAGGCTATTTGTCCTTGTCAACGCCTCAATACTTCTCTTGGCCCCGGACATATTTGGACCAAAAGTCATCTTCGCGCCAGCTTTCCTCTCGTACCACACCTGCCGTCTTCTCGACGGATAGGCATGCAGCCATTCACTCTGAATGACCTCCGAATCGGCGCTGAAGCCAAACTGATACTGGATTCCATCGAGCAGAAAATCGACGACGTACTCCGACGCCGTATCGCCTTGGGACGCCCCCATGAACCGGTCCCGTGGCACTCCCCCATCCGGCTTCCAGTCGCGATGAGATCGGAGAACCGCGCTCCGCAAGAACTCCAACGCCTTCAGCATGTTCGACTTCCCCGATGCGTTCGCGCCGTAGACCGCCGCAACCGGCAGCACCCCTTCATGGAACGTCTCAACCCGGCGCACCACGTCCTCGTGCTCACGGTAGTTGCCCGCGATCATCGAAAAATCCTGCTCGTCCCTGAAGGACCGGTGGTTCCTGAATTGGAAGCGGAGAAGCATGAGATTGGCTCCTTCCTCCTTCTAGCGGCCGTTTCGCGCGGGTTTCCTGCGCAGAACCGCGTCTAATTGACG
>CAYGHU010000268.1:0-1737 GCA_964349785.1 uncultured Dehalococcoidaceae bacterium
CCATCACCATCGATGCGTCCCGCGGCAACCATCGCGCGCAGTCCCGCTGCCGCCGCCTGCAGCGTCCGCGCCGACCGGTGGGGTCGCATCTCCGTCATCGTCTGGTACACATCGGCGGCGGCGAGGATGCGGCCCGCGGGCATGATGGCGTCGCCCGACAGTGCTCGCGGGTAGCCTGAGCCATCGAGGCGTTCATGATGCTGCACGGCGATGGCACCGAGCGGAGCGAGCAGCGGCGAGAAGGCCAACATTCGTTCGGTCAGGTACGGATGCAGCCGAAGCCGCTCCACCTCAGACTGCGTAAGCGTGCCTCGTTTGTCCCAGATCGCGTTCGATACGCCGAGGCGTCCGATGTCGTGCACAAGCGCCGCGCGCCGCAGCAGAGTCACGTCGTCCTCCGGAAGTCCGTACAACCGGCCTGCCTCATCGGCCAGTTCGCCCACCGCGTGCGAGTGCCCGATCGTCCAGGGCGACTTCAGGTCTGCGAAATCGCCAATCGCCGCGAGCGCATCCTCGAACTCTTCATCCGAGAGCTGCACTTCGAGCGCTGGCTCTGCCGCGATCACCTCGTCCCAGCCGGTAGCGGCGTCGAGGTCGCCGAGCAGCCCTTCAGCCTCGTCGCAGAACAGTCGCACGAGCCTCGGGTCGAACTGACCGCCACTGCGCTTGCGGGCGACCTCGATCGCCGCTTCAATGCCTCCGGACCGATGAAACAGTTCAACTACATCCGCAAGATTCACGAGCCGTGAGCTGATGCAGATCTCTCCGCCCTTCAACCCCATCGGCCCTTTGCCATCCCAACGCTCGTAATTCTGTCCGAGGCTCGCCCGTAACTCGGCGCCAAGGCCCAGACGAGCCGCCAGCTCGTCCGTCGCGAGGTAGTGGTTCATCAACATGCTCATCATGTCTCACCGCCCATCGCCGAGGAACGCGACGGCAACGCGGGCACGGTCAAGGAAGGGCCGCCCTGCGCCGAGCCGGGCGATCAGGAGGGCGGGATTGCGGTCGTACATGATCGCATCCGCTTTCAGCGCGATGTCATCGCCGAACCATTTCGCCTGGTCGTACGCGTCGGTGTGGCAGCCCACCCAGGCGAGCAACCCCGAGTAATACACGATGACGCGCTCGGACTCATCGAGCTCGAGTCGCTCAGCGAGACGCAACGCAATCAGGCACTGGCGGGTGATGTGCTCCATCGGCTGACCGAGCCCCAGGTCAGTGCCGAGCGAGAGCAGGGCGACCAGTTCGGCAAGGCGGACTGTAACCTTCTTACCCTCCGGCATGGCGCGAGTTTAGTACTCCCGCTTACGGTTGTCCCCCACCGCCCCGCACCCGATCATGGCACCAGCCCGTCTCTATAGTTCCCCTCGCCCGCTTTGCGGGAGAGGGGCCGGGGGTGAGGGCCGAAAGGAGCGTACATGGAGATCGAGGACGTCCGGGCACGCGAGATACTGGACTCACGAGGCAATCCCACCATCGAGGTGGATGTAGTGCTCGAAGACGGGGCGACGGGACGCGCCGCCGTCCCCAGCGGCGCCAGCACCGGCGCACACGAGGCCGTCGAACTGCGTGACGGCGACCCTGATCGCTACCACGGTCGCGGCGTCCTGCGCGCCGTCGCTCACGTCACCGATCAGCTCGCTGACACCGTCATCGGTCTGGACGCCACCAACCAGGCCGAGGTAGACGCCGCCCTCATTGAAGCGGACGGCACGCCCAACAAGACGCGACTCGGCG
>CAYGHU010000269.1:0-1712 GCA_964349785.1 uncultured Dehalococcoidaceae bacterium
CGGCCGCGAGACCAGCGAAGGAGGCGGTGTAGAGCCCGGTCACGGGGCTGACCCCCACAGCAACGGCGAGCGCGATGGAAAGCGGCAGCGCGACAATGCCGACAACCAGGCCGGCCGCCACGTTCTGGCGCACATCGGACAGGGCGGCACGCCGGCCAAATGGCATTGCATTCCGTTCGAATATTCGAATATGAGAATATAGTTCAATAGGTATGATCAGCCCATGCCGCCTACACTGCAAGACTTCAAAGCGGACCTCTTCCGCGCCCTTGCCCATCCAACCCGTATTGGCATTCTGGAACTGCTCCGCGAGGCGCACAGCATGACTGTGGGCGACCTCCAACAGGCACTTCGTATTGGCGCCGCAACGACTTCACAGCACCTAGCGGTGCTTCGCAGTCACGGGTTAGTGGTGGCACGACGCGAGGGGACAAGCGTCTGGTACGGTGTCAGCGATCCGGAGCTGTACGCACTCCTCGACGCCGCCCGCGCCCTGTTCGAGAAGCAACTCCAGGTGCAGATGCAGACCCTTGAAGATGCGGGGATCGCCGAGCGCGGTAAACAGTAGGTTCTTCCCGCTCCCCCGATACTCGCACCGAGGTAGGATAAGCGCGTATCAAACGGGATATGCGGAAAGCACTTCGTATGACCCACTGTGGACGAACCAACACGAATGGAATGCGTCGATATTGCTCTTGAGGGCAGTGGGGTGCCGAGATCACCGCATCGCTCCGGCGAGATCGAGGTGCACGGAGCGGTACCGCTAATTGCTGAGATGCCTCAGTCTCTACCATTGCACGAACATGGGATGTACGTTCATTTCTGACGTATATCCCTATGTTGAGCTCCCTACGGCTTGGCTTGTCGTCAACCCCTCGCAGGTGGTAGTTCCGGCGCCAGCACCCCGAGGCTAGAATCCCTTCCAGCGGCGACGCTCGCACGGTCGGGCCGAAGTGGAGCCTGAACGCCACTGTGAAGCGGACGTACCTCCTCGCGTTCTTCCTCATGCTGATGCCACTCACCGGCTGTGACCGCGCGAGCGGACCGAGGGCCGCCGGTTCCGAGTCCGACGCCGAGGCAACCTCGGAGCAAGTAGAGCTGAAGCGAAGCGGGTACATCGACACCGGGCCACTGCTCCTGGCGGCGGATGGCGCCGGGTTCCACTCTGACGTGCGAGCGGGGCTGACGGCCGTGACCGTGCCCTCGGACGTCGAGTTCGACATGGGGGATAGTTGGACGATCTTTCCGGGCAAGGAGAGCGTGGACGGTTTCCAGTTCTCTCGGACCCTCGATGATCGCCAGTTCCACGTCAGGCTCGACGTCAGGACCTCAGAAGGTGCCGACCAGACGTTCCGTTGGCGCGTGGACGCGCCGCATCCCGCGATCAGCGACGAGGCCAATCCGAGTCCTGGCGGCTCTGTGCTGCTCATCACGGTCTACTCGGGAGCGTCATTCCTCTGGGGAGCGCCGCAAGTCTATGCCCCTGACGCGGGCTGGCACGAGGCAGCCATCGACGCGCATGGCCACCTGTGGCTCCATCCGCACGTCGAGCCGGCTGTGGCTCGCGACACCGGCGAGGCGATCGATACGTCCGTGATGCGTGAGCTTGACTGGTGGCCGGTACGAGTGCCGTACCCCGACCTCGAGACCCTCTGCGGCACACGGCCTTACTGCTATCTCATCTCGAAGGCAGGAATGTACCTTCCGTTTTC
>CAYGHU010000270.1:0-1661 GCA_964349785.1 uncultured Dehalococcoidaceae bacterium
GCTGACTTCAGCCACGTCGTGAAGATGACGACGTACATCGTGAACTACCACCCCGAGCTGCGAGAGGCGCTGGGAACGGCAAGGACGGCGGCAATGGGAGGCGCGCTCCCCGCGAGCACGCTGGTCGGCGTTCAGGCGCTGGCGATGCCGGAGTACCTGCTGGAGATCGCGGTCGTCGGGTAGCGAGACGGATCGCGGCTCAGCGCTTCGCGCAGCTCACCACTGTGTAGGCGATCTCAGAACTCGGCCGTCGATTAGCCCGCCCGACGCCGTGACGGTCGCGTCGCTCGCCCGTCGGAGGCGGCCTTCGGCTTCGTGCTCCGTACGCCGCGACGCTCCACAGGTTCCGCGTGGATCGGCTTCCGAGGCCGCACCGGTCGGTTTTCGATCGCCTCGTCGGCGGCCGCCAGTTCGGCAAATGTGGTGCGCCCCAACTCCCCCGCCAATGCGCCCCGGGCCCGGCCCCACGCTTCGTGCAGGGGGCACGTCTCGTCCCAGTCGCACGGGCCACCACGCAGCACGCAACGAGGTGACTCCAGCGGCCCCTCTGCTGCCTCGATCACCGCAAGCACGGTGATCTCCGCCGGATTAAGCGCCAGTGCGTACCCACCCTCCGGTCCCGAGGTTGCGACGAGTAGTCCCTGACGGACGAGAGGCGCCAAGAGCTGTGGGAGGTATCGGACGGGGATGTCCATCGTGCTGGCGATCTCACGAGCCTTGCGTCTCCCGTCCCCGAAATGCCGAGCTAGATCGATCACCGCACGAACCGAATAGTCTCCCCGACCTCCCAGGGTGATCTCCATTTATCCGCTCCTATTGTTAAGTTCAGCACTTGACGATAGAGCGAGCATACAGCATCCTTTCGATTGTGTAGTACGACACTACACAATTGGGAAGGCGAGGACAACACGGACACCGACTCAGCCGAACGCCGGGGGGCCAAAGGTCACCTCGACTGATGGCCGAGTGCCCTCAACCGGGACGCGTCCGTAGGTGACTATTACTAGCGAACGAGCCGATCACGACGGACGAACTCGATAACGCAAGGAACAACGCCGGTTAGTCCGGTGCGGAAGGACGGATGGCATGCACATCAAATACGCCAAGCGGGCACTGTTGACCGCGGTTCTGCTCGCCTCGGCAGCGGCCTTGACCGCGTGCAGTTCAGGCGACGGCGCAAAGACCAGCGACGGTCCGGCAGCGGCCGCCACGAAGGCAGCCGCGAGCGGCGCCAAGGCGCAGACGGTGGTCCTGACGATGAAGGACAACGCCTTCGAGCCAAAGGACATCACCGTCGAAGAAGGCACCGTCACGTTCGAGGTGAAGAACACTGGCGCCGCGATTCACAACATGCACATCACGAGTACGCCCAGCGAAGGCAAGGACTTCTCCAGCAAACCGATCGTCGAGGCCGGGGCGACCGACAAGTTCACTGCAACGTTCACGAAGAAGGGGACGGTGAAGTTCCAGTGTGACTTCCACCTGCCCGACATGGTGGGAACCATCACGGTTAAGTAAGCACGCTGGGGCGGAGGCGCCCCAGCGAGTGCGGGAAGAAGGCTTTGGATGCCACTGACCAGACGTGAACTCATCCAGAACGGCGCCGTGGGGGTGGCAGCCCTCGCGGTCGGAGGGGTCATCGGGAAGGGCCTCGGCGGTGA
>CAYGHU010000271.1:0-1655 GCA_964349785.1 uncultured Dehalococcoidaceae bacterium
ACTATCCCGCCCAGAGCTTCGTGCGCTTCTTCAACAACCACGGCCTGCTCACCATCGGACCGCAGCTCCAGTGGCGCACGGTGAGCGGCGGCAGCCGTTCCTACGTCGAGCGTATCGCCACGCCGCTGCGCGCCCGCGCGCGGCTCGCGACACCGGCGCGTGCGATCCGCCGCGATGCTCAGGGCGTCCAGGTGCGCGACGGTTCGGGTCACTGGGATCGCTTCGACAAGATCGTGATGGCCTGTCACGCCGACCAGGCGCTGGCGCTGCTGGAGGACGCCGACGGACCGGAGCGCGACCTGCTCGGCCGCTTCGGCTATTCCTCGAACGAGGTCTGGCTGCATGGCGATTTGTCGTTGATGCCCAAGCGGCGCAGTGTGTGGTCGAGCTGGAACTATGTCGCCGATCGCAGATCAGAGGTCGCGAACGTGAGCGTCACCTACTGGATGAATCGCCTGCAGAACCTGCCCAACGAGACGCCGCTGTTCGTCTCGGTCAATCCCGGACGCGCGCCCTCGCCCGCGACGGCCTACGCGCGCTTCAACTTCGAGCACCCGATGTACGATGCCGCCGCCATCCGCGCACAACGCGGCCTGCATGCCATCCAGGGCGTGCGCGATACCTATTTCTGCGGCAGCTACTGCGGCTACGGCTTCCACGAGGATGCGCTGTCGGCAGGCCTCGACGTGGCCGAGCAGCTAGAGGTGCACCGCCCCTGGCCGCGCCCGGACGAGCACCGCCGCATTGGCGACCCGCCCCGCGTCGTCGCCGACCGGCCGATCCTCGAACCGATGCCGCTGCCGGGTGTGGCACGGCTCGCGACCGAGTCGCCGTGAACGGCACCTCCTCCCACACGATCGTCGACGCCACCGTCGTGCACCGGCGGCAGCGGCCGCGTGAGAATGGCTTTCGCTATCGCGTCGCCTATCTCTGCCTCGACCTCGGCACGCTCGAGGCGGCGGCCGGGCGCTGGCTCAAAATCGACCGGCCGGGCCTCGTGTCGTTCCGCCGCGCCGACCATGGCGCCCGCGACGGCGGCGACCTGAAAGCATGGCTGCACAGGATCCTGGTCAAGCATGGGCTGGCCGAACTCTGCGACGGCGAAGTCACGCTGATGACCATGCCGCGGATGCTGGGCTACGTATTCAATCCGGTGAGCTTCTGGTTCTGCCGCGACCGCGAAGGCTCCCTGCGGGCGGTACTGTGCGCGGTCAACAATACTTTCGGCGAGAGCCACTGTTACCTGGTCCACCATGACGATCATGGCGTCATCGGGCCGGAGACCTGGCTGGACGGCCACAAGGTCTTCCACGTCTCGCCCTTCCTGCCGGTCGATGGCCACTACCGGTTCCGATTCCGCCTCGACGACCGGATCGCCCATGTCGACGTCAACTACCACGACGACCAGGGGCTGATGCTCGCGACCTCGGTGGCGGGACGTCGCGAACCGCTCGCAGACCGGACCGTGATCCGCCGGTTCCTCTGCAACCCGACCATGACACTGGGCGTTATGATGCGGATCCATTGGCAGGCCTTGCAACTCTGGCGAAAGCGGGCGAAATTTTATCGCAAGCCTGATCCGCCCCCGCAGCTCGTGAGCCGTTGACCCCGTGAGCCGTTGATCCGATGTCATTCGCCGCCCGCTTCGTCCTCAA
>CAYGHU010000272.1:0-1627 GCA_964349785.1 uncultured Dehalococcoidaceae bacterium
GTAGAAACCGGACACCGTCAGGATGCCCGATGTGCGCGTCGAGGTGTGAAACACCAACCCCGCTACGGCGCCATGCACAGCGCGCTCCTCTCCAGCGATCTGTTGGTATCCGGCAAACAACTCGCGAGCCGGGCGGCCCTGCGCCGAGGCCAGCCCGGGCACGAGACAGGCGAAAACAACGAACGGGAGCAGGCGACCCATGGAACCCTCCATATCCGTAGTGCGACAAAGCAGGGAAGACGGGGTCGCATGTACCCAAGAGAACAGCGGCCACCCGGGGGCCGTGCGAGAGTCGGGACATGCTGCGAGCAGTGAACGATCTCAAGGGTTACGCGATCCTGGCGACCGACGGACCGATCGGTCACGTAGCCGATGTCCTGTTCGACGACCGGCACTGGGCGATTCGATACCTGGTGGTCGACACCGGCACCTGGCTGTCGGGCAGGAAAGTGCTGATTTCTCCGATGTCCCTGGGGCATCCCGACTGGATGCTGCAACAGATACCGGCCTCACTGACGAAGGAGCGAGTCGAGAACAGCCCGGACGTCGACACGCAACTGCCTGTGTCGCGGCAGCATGAGGTGGAACAACTCGGCTACTACGGGTATCCGGTGTATTGGGATGGCCTGGGCTTGTGGGGCGCAGCAGCCTATCCTGGCACGCTCGCTGGCATAGCCGTTCCGCCGTTCCTGGAGAACGCCCCGCCAGCCTTGGCGGCCGACTCCTCCGCCAAAGACTCCCATCTGCGAAGCTGCGCCGCGCTCGTCGGCTGCCAGATTGTCGCCACGGACGGCGACCTTGGTCACGTCGAGAACTTTCTGCTGGATGATGAGACCTGGGCCATCCGCTACTTCATTGTCAACACCAGCAACTGGTGGGGTGGGCACCACGTGCTCGTCGCGCCGCAGTGGGTGGAACGAGTCAGTTGGGAAGACTCCACGGTGACCCTGGACCTGAGCCGCGATGCGATCAAGTCCGCCCCGCCATACGACGCGTCCGCGCTGTTCAGCCGGCAGCAGGAGCAGGCGATGTACGAACACTACGGCCGCCCACGCTACTGGGCCGACGATCCGACGGACGTCTGATTCCAGCCTGACTGTCCGTCGGAGCCCTGCGGAGTCCCGGCCTCTTCCTACTTCCCGAGGTGCTTCTCCCAGAACGCCCACACCAGATTCCACGAGTCGATTTGCTCCGGCGAGTCGTCGCGCTGCAGCGTCTGGGTGTTGGTGCGGCGGTTGAACGTGTGGCCGACGCTGGCAGGGCCCGGCGTGGGATTCACGTAGATCTTGGTCTCGGAGAGCGTGGGCTTCTTCGAGCGGAGCGCGTCGATGATCTGCTCGGCCTCCTCGAAGTTCACGTCCTCGTCATTGGTGGCCACATGCACCAGCAGCGGCACCTGCAGTTTGTCCACGTGATAAATCGGTGAGCGCTCCTTGTAGATTTCGCGTTTCTCGAACGGCAGACCCAGGATGCGCTGTTGCGTCGCAAAGCTGCGCTGATAGCCGGGGCCCTTGTAGGAGAGGCGAAAAAACAGGTTCGTGACCGGCACCATCGCCACCGCCGCCTTGAATGGGTGCTTTTCGCGGAACACGGAGTGCAGTGAGCTGAATCCGCCGTCGCTCCAGCC
>CAYGHU010000273.1:0-1600 GCA_964349785.1 uncultured Dehalococcoidaceae bacterium
CATCCTCGCCCGCCATGCCAGCATTCTGGAGGTGCCGGCTCGCCATGCGCCGAAAACGATCCCATGTCGGCGGCTGACCGGCGATATCACAGGCAACCTCGCGCCATTGTCTCAACGTCGCCCGCTCGATGAACCTGATGTCGGCCTCGGCGTCGCAGCCAGCGATGGCCTCGCGGATCTCCGTCATCGCATCGACGTCCTCCCGCTCGCGGCGGTCCATCTCATACTGGAGCACGCGGTCGAGGATATTGCCACGCGGGTCACCGGCGTACGCGGAAGACGCACCAAAGAAATCGCGATAAATCCGCTCGATATAGCGCTGGTCCATCAGCAGGTGCGTCAGGTAGCCTGCCATGAACGCACGAGTCGTGGCGTCGAGTTGAACCGCATCGCGCAATTGCGGCTGTTCCGCGAACAGCCGCGCCACCGAGTCCTGACTCTCGAAGTCATCGAGCGTGAAGAAGTGGGTGTGTTCGCGATCAAGCTTCGTCAGCACACGGACATCGGGTGCCGTCGCGCCAAGGTAGTAGGAACCGCGGTCGGCATCGATGCTCCGGTGTGCGAGCCGCTGGGCAAGCACACGCGCACTGGCCAGGTGCGATCCGAGTGAGGGCATGTCACACGCTCACCAGCGCGGCGGCCGCGCTGAGCCGTTGGACAAGCTCGTCACGAAGGGCGCCACGCGCACCCTCGGGCCGGGTTGTACCCCCAATTGCGCAGTTGGTCGATTCCATGATCACATCGATCATACGCAACCGATTGGCTCTCAGGGTGGTCCCGGTCTCGGAACCCTCGATGAGTATCTCCGCGTCGTCCGGCACGAACCCTTCCGAGGCGCCGGCGATGGGGATGATCTGGTACCGCCCCAGCCGCCGCTCTCGGGCGTAATCGTCCGCCAGTGCGGCGTACTCAGAAGCGACCCGGATCGGCCGGTTTGGGTCGTTGCGTCGCCAGTATGCGACCGCCTCTTCGATCGTCCCGGCCGGCAGGTCTTCCGGCACGACAGCGCCAAGGGAGTACCGGCTCCGGCGCAAGTCAGCCAGCTCGGTCACCGGCGATCCCGGGAACCCCGCAAGGTGCGCCGCCAGCCAGTCGCGTCCCGTCAGCGCGAGGTCGTAGTAGCCGAGCGCGACGGCCTGGGGCATGTCCTGCGGGCGCATGACCTTCACCTCCACCCCCGGGATCGAAGACCGTGGACGCCTGAGGGCGTCGCGCTCCTCGTATCCCTCGAAGGCGATGCCGGCATCTGCCAAAGCTACGAACGTGTGCCGCTGCGCGTGCCCGTCCGGGACCGCGACACGCAGCGCCGAGCGCTCAGCAGGCGAGGCCGTGCGAGGCGCTCGCATCACGCCCAGCGCCTGAGGGTCCATCGGGCCGCCCGCTGCCGGTTCCGCCGGCAGTCGCAGCAACGGCCCGAGGGCCGCGCTCAGGTCGCGTGACGCCAGCGCGCGCCGGTTGCCGATGAGCCAGGCCGAGCCCTCGTGCACTGTCGCGAGCGCGGTCAGGTCTTCGCCGGAGATGTCCCGCTCCGGGACGACCGCGACATCGGCATCCTCCGGCGGCCACGCCTGGGCCTGCCCCCACACCTCGAACAGCCGGT
>CAYGHU010000274.1:0-1591 GCA_964349785.1 uncultured Dehalococcoidaceae bacterium
ACCATATACTCGATTGTCCGCCGCACTTGCAGGCGTACCAGAAACTAACACCGACCACGAACAGCCGCCGAGGCTCCGCCCGGCAACGAAAGAACGAGGCAACGAGGACACATGCTACGCATCCGGCTCCGCCGCACCGGCAAGACCAAGCAGCCCACCTACCGCGTCGTCATCGCCGATGCCCGCGCCAAGCGCGACGGCGACTTCGTGGAGGTTGTCGGCCACTACAACCCGCGCACCAAGCCCAGCACGCTGGAGCTCAAGGAAGACCGCGTCCGCCACTGGCTCGCCCAGGGCGCGCTGCCCTCGGAGACCGTCCACCGCCTGCTCTTCAAGCAGGGCCTGACCACCGTCGAGCCACCGAAGCGTGCCTCCAAGCCCTCGAAGGCCGATGTCGAGGCACAGAAGGCCGCCGAGGAAGCCGCCGCCGCGAAGGTTGCGGAAGCAGCGGCGGCCGCCAAGGCTGCTGAAGAAGCGGCAGCGGCAACAGCCGCCGAGGCTGAAGCAGCCGCCGAAGCGGCAGCCACCGCCGCTGAGACCCCGGCCGAAGAACCCCCTACTGAGTAGCATCGAGGTCCACCGATGAAAGCTCTCGTCGAATACCTCGCGAAAGCGCTCGCCCGCCACCCCGACCAGGTCGTCGTCGAGGAGGAGCGCTTTGGCGACCGCATCGTCCTCCGCCTCACCGTCGCCGACGAGGACAAAGGCCGCATCATCGGCCGCGAGGGGCGCATCGCCAACGCCATCCGCTCGCTGCTCTACGTCGCGGCCACCCGCGCCGGCGTCCGTGCCACCCTCGACATCGAGTAGGGGCCACGACCACGACCATGACCGCACCCGGTCGCATTACCGTCGGCCGCATCAATGGCGTCTGGGGCGTCCACGGCCACGTGAAGGTCACGCCATTCACCTCGAACCCCGAACGCCTCATCGAGGGCGCTACCCTGTACGTCCGCGACGAGCCGCGACGCATCCTCAATGTCGTCTACCCGCAAGACTACCCCTGCATCCGCTTCGAAGGCTTCCCTGACCGCACCGCCGCCGAGGCCCTCCGCGGCGCACTCATCGAAATCGATGAGGCCGACCTCCCCTCGCTCCCGGAAGGCGAGTACTACCTCCACGATCTCGAAGGCCTCGAAGTCGTCACCGTGGATGGCACCCGCATCGGCCGCTTGAAAGAAGTCCTCACCACCGGCGCCAACGACGTCTACGTCATCGCCCGCGACACGCAGCCCGACGCGCTCATCCCCGCGATCCCCGACGTCGTCCTCGCCGTCGACCTCGAATCCCGCCGCATGACCATCGACCCCATCCCGGGCCTGCTTGACTGATCCGAGGCGCACGCGCGCCCTCGAGGATCGCCGCGTTTGCCGCTGCCCGACCGCGCTCCATATACTCGATACTCGAGGTTCGCCGCCTGTGGGGGTGTAGCTCAGCTGGGAGAGCGCTGCGTTCGCATCGCAGAGGTCAGGGGTTCGAATCCCCTCACCTCCACCACATCCAGGACCTCGAAGCCTCGAAGTCACCGCAGCCTCGAAGCGCGGGCCTACCCCTCGGACTCCCGAGGCTCCCACGCCATCTTCATGTAGAC
>CAYGHU010000275.1:0-1585 GCA_964349785.1 uncultured Dehalococcoidaceae bacterium
GCGGTGCAGGGTCCGCTGTCGCGGAAGGTTCTTGAGCCGCTTGTGGAAGGGATCGACCTTTCCCGCGAAGCGATGCCGCACATGAGTGTGCGTGAGGGCAAAATCTGCGGCGTGCCGACACGGCTATTCCGAGTCTCATTTACCGGCGAGCTCGGTTTCGAGGTCAACGTGCCCGCGGGCTATGGCCGGGCGGTGTGGGAAGCGATCTTTACCGCCGGCCAGGCTTACGGCATTACGCCCTACGGTACCGAAACCATGCACGTCCTGCGCGCCGAGAAGGGATTCATCATCGTCGGCCAGGAAACCGATGGCACGGTGACCCCCTACGATTGCGGTCTCGGCTGGGCCGTCGGCAAGGCGAAGAGGGATTTCGTCGGCAAGCGCTCGCTGGCGAGGCCGGCGATGATGGCGGGGGATCGCAAGCAGCTTGTCGGGCTTCTTACGGTCGATCCGAAGACCGTACTGGAAGTAGGTGCGCAGGTTGTCGCCGATCCAAACCAGCCGATCCCGATGACCATGCTCGGCCACGTCACGTCGTCGTACTGGAGCGCGACGCTGGAGCGCTCCATCGCGCTGGCACTGGTGCGCGGCGGGCGTGCACGCATCGGTACGCGCCTGTCGGTGCCGATGCCGGATGGACCGATCGCCGTCGAAGCGGTGGAGCCGGTATTCTACGATTCGAAGGGAGCGCGGCTCGATGTCTGATCCCGCCATGCGTGCAAATTCGTTAGGCCGCCTTGCGTCCGCCCAACGGAACATTCCGTCGGCGACGCTCGCCGTGCTTCCCGATACCGCGAAGCTTGTGTTCCGCGGCCGTCCAGCGGCGGTCGTTGTTGCGGGCCAGGCTTTCGGCGTCGCGCTGCCGCAGGAAGCTTGCCGGTTTTCGCAGAAAGGCGACCGTACTGCCTACTGGTGTGGCCCCGATGAGTGGCTTCTGCAGGCGGGAGGCGAAGCGCCCGCGGCTTTGTGTGCAAGCCTGGGCGCAGCACTGGCCGGTCAATCCTGTTCGCTGGTTGATGTCAGTCATCGTTCCGATGCCATTGCGCTGTCGGGTCCTGAAGCTGCCTACATTCTCAATCATGGCTGCCCGCTCGACCTCTCGCTCCAGGCTTTTCCGGTCGGCATGTGTACGCGCACGATCTTTGGCAAGGCGACGATCATGCTGTCGCGTCCAGCACCGGAGATTTTCCACATCGATGTGTGGCGCTCGTTCGCGCGCTATGTCTGGCAGTTACTCGACGAGGCCCGCGGCGAATTCGCTTGAGGGGGCTTCCATTCAGCAAGTCATGTGATGATCGGTGTCTTCGAGTTGCCAAAGATCGGTATCGGTACGTCGCCCTCGCACGCGATGGGGCTGAAGAAGACCGCGACTGAGTTTGCGACGACGGTTGCCGGGTCCGCGGTAATCCACCTGTCGTAATTGCCTGTTCTTCGATCGCTCACAAGGTGGCGCTCTTGCGCCAGAATGCGTCGGCGAACGCCGCCACTAGCACCGAGCAGGAGAAAATTCATGGTGCATCCCGCGGCATTGCTGGAGCCGATGCGGTCGATGCTGCCGGTCTGGATGCCGCGGGTGGCGGAAATC
>CAYGHU010000276.1:0-1563 GCA_964349785.1 uncultured Dehalococcoidaceae bacterium
ACGATCTTCACCGGTTCGCCCATGTCGAGGGCAAACAACTCGCCGCTCTTCCCCAGGGCCCCCGCCTGCAACCGGTCAGTAATTGAGCGGTGCGCGCTCGGGGCCTTCCATCAAGCGCAAGTGATCGGCTCGACCATCGATATAGAGGTTGAGATTGCGTGCGCCCGCGAGCGATGCCGACGGTGAGAGGATCGCATCATAGCCCGCGAGACGGGCCAAGTCCGCCACGAGTCGGCAGCTTTCCAGGTCGTCTTCGTCGTCTCCGGCGAGCGTGTCGAGGCTGACCCCGAAACGCCTTCGCTCACGTGCATCGGTCAGATCCAGCACGCGCGCCACCCCGACATTGAGCGTGACGAGGTCCTTCGGCTGGTCCGCGCTCGCCACGATACCAAGACGGCGAAGTTCCTTGGTGTATTCGACGAAGGCTCCCTCACGCGAAAGGGACGTGTAGAGACACCCGTACTCATCGTGCCGATTCCAGCGGCCTCGTGCGAGCAGGATGAATCCCACGTGGAGAGGATGCGCACCACGGGGGACATGGCGCCAAACCAACCCCTCAAAGTCCACTGGCGCGCGGCTCGATACACGGCGCGTCCGATGCGGCCCTGGGGGCGCGATCAGACATGGGCACCGGCCGCATGTGTGGCGAGCACGCTGAGTACGCTGTCGATGTCGCCTTCGGTGAGCACCGAGATCGGCATGCGGCCTTTCAGTGCAGGGACGGCCTGATGGAGCCACCGCTTGCCGAGCTCAGGTGTGCGGAACGCATTCTCGAGGAACCACTTCAGTTGCGTGAGCTTTTCCATCCGCCGGCGGTGTTCAGGCGCCGGCGCGCTTTCGCGTGTGCGCCACCGGTAGATCGTCTTTCGATCCACACCGAGTGTCTGGCCAATTTCGGGGTCGGTCAGTTCGAGTTCTCGTGCGACCCATCCAAGCGCGGCGCCGGCAAACTCCATTTCAAGATCGGTTCTGCTCATGGATTGCCTCCGTGATCTGTAACCTATGCCCCGCTATTTGTCCCGTCAAGTGCCCCCGAAATTGCCACATGTAATGTCCAATCACACTCCCAGAGACCGGGGGCTCTCACGGAGACCGGAGGTCTCTCACGGAGACCGGAGCGGTACGAAGGGCACGGAGACTGCAACACATCAAAAGGGGGCTCGGCGGGAAGGTCCTTCCGCCGAGCCCCCTTGAAAGCA
This sequence comes from uncultured Dehalococcoidaceae bacterium, assembly GCA_964349785.1. Lineage (GTDB taxonomy): Bacteria > Chloroflexota > Dehalococcoidia > UBA2979 > UBA2979 > JAIBBD01. The sequence continues at coordinate 1,200 of CAYGHU010000276.1, forward strand.
GTTGTAGTTCTCCGGTCCTCCGTTCGCTCCGGTCTCCGTGAGAGACCCCCGAGGCCCTCGCCGGGCTAAGCCAGATGCAGCTTCCGTTCGCCCGAGATGGCGGCGGCGCGCACCACCTGCTCGGCGACGCTCGGGCTCGGCCAATTGACACGAGTATGTATGTTAGTGTAATATGGTGTACATTACACTAAGTCATTAAGTCATTGTGTGCCGGTTCATCGTCACCAAACGAGTATCCCATGCCCAAGACCAGGAAAGCGAAGCCCATCACGCGCGCGAAGCGCGGTACGCGCCCGGCTGACGGGTCGGCGACGCGAGAACGCGCCGTCCAGCGTTCGGTGGCGGTGCGTCCTTCGCAGTGGCA
>CAYGHU010000277.1:0-1560 GCA_964349785.1 uncultured Dehalococcoidaceae bacterium
GCAAATAGCATGACACTACAGGCCTGTATGCCGAGAACCGACTACCCGGCGATCGTGGCGTCTTTCGTCGCGCTGGGAGCGATGTCTTCGGGCTCACCGACCGACGTCACCTTGTCCTCGTCCACATCACCGACCGCGTGCCGTTCTGCCACCTTGTCCGATGCTTGGTAGACAGGAAGCCGCGCGGGGTCGTCGTCCGTCTTCACGACGACGAACTCGTGCACGGTGGAACCAGAGTTCTTTACGGAGAATCTCACCTCACCGTTGTTGACCGTCAGTGGGGCGGGATTGATGGACCATTCTTTTCACTGTGACAGCCACATCAACGGCTGACTTTTCTGATGGTGTTGGCGTTGACGTTACGTGCTGCTGTCGCTGCCGCAGCTCGTGAATATCACTGCCATGGCAACAATCGCGATCGAGACCCAGATACGCTTCATGCATTTCGCTCCACAGTCGACACTCGGGCGGGAGTCAGATTCCGCCTGGCACGGCTCTCATGGGGCGCTGCATTTAGCTGTGCCACTGGCGGACAGAGCTTACACCGGGCTCTGTGTCCTCTGTCGTAGTCGTTCGTAGGGTGTTTGTCCATCGAGGCCGCCGTGGGGCCGGTTGTAGTTGTAGAAATCCTCCCATTCTTTGAGCCGGTCGTTGAAGAGCTCGGTGTCGTCGATCATGACGCCGTCGAGCATCCGGTAGAACTCCTCCTCGTCGATGCGGTGAGAGCGTTCCACCTTGCCGTTGAGCCGGGGAGTCGCCGGTTTGATGTAGACGTGGCGGATGCCCCGGTCTAGCACGTGGTAGTGGAACTGGGCGCCGAACTCGCCACCGTTGTCGGCCTGGATGACATCAACCCGGAAGGGGAGGCGGGCCCGAAGGTAGTCCAGGAACTGGATCGCGGTCTGCTGATTGCAGCGAGGGTAGGCGCGGAGCACACGCAGACGGGTGCAGTCGTCGATAGCGGTGAACTGGTAGAACTTCTTGCCGCCCGCGCCCACCGGGGAGATGAACTTCACGTCGACCTGGACGCGGTGCCCGGGCTGGGGCTGCTCATACCGCTTCCAGCGCTGCTCATGGCGCTTGTGCCGTTGCGAGCTCGGGAGCCGGCTCATATCCAGACGGCAGAGGACGCGCCAGACGCCGGAAGGGCTAATGGTGAGCTCGTGGTAGCGCTTGAGATACATCGCGATCTTCCGCGGGCCGAAGTGGTAGCTCTGCCGCAGGTACATGATCTTGCCGACGACCTCGGCACCAGGACCGTCAGGCGGTGCGCCACCACCCGTCGTTGCATCTGCTCTGTCATTGGTGCTCCTCGCAATGGGGAGACCCCGACTGTACACAACCTTTGTCAGTTCTAGACCTAGCGGGCAAATGCATCGCGGGCGAGGGCGACCAGCGCCGCGATGTCGGCCGGAACACTCACTGCCTGCTCAGGAGCACTGCCCCGGCCTAGCAGCCCGCACGACGATAGCTACGCTCGTCCAATGGCGCCGCCGAGCGCCGCGACCGCCGATGGCGAGGGACGGCAATCTGGCGCATCCTGAGAGCCGGCGAGGGCAA
>CAYGHU010000278.1:0-1528 GCA_964349785.1 uncultured Dehalococcoidaceae bacterium
ATGCGACGAGTGCTGCGTGACGGCGATACCTACAAGTGCTTCGTCGAGGAGAATGCGGTGATCGAGCGGCATGTTCGACGAGCCGCCGAGTCGCTTGGTCCGTTTGGGGCGTGCAACTTCCAGCTGAGAGTGAGGGATGGTGTGCCCTACATCTTCGAGGTCAACGCTCGAAGTTCCGGCACCACGTACTGTCGGACCCTCGCGGGATTCAACGAACCCAGAATGATCGCTGACTACTTGCTTCGCGGCGTTCCGCCCTCATTTTTGATTCACTCCATCACTGTCCTCAGGTACTGGAAGGAGCTCGTGGTTGACGGCGAGAGCATCGACAGGCTGGTTTCCAGGGGATTTGTCGATGGACAGGGAAGGCTATTGTGACACAGAGCCCCCGCAGGGTTCTTGTGACCGGGGCCACAGGCTTCATTGGCACGCATGTAGTAAGAGCACTGCTCAGTGCCGGTTGGGCGGTGGACGCTATGGTCCGTGAACCACCGTCAAGATCGTTCGGCCCGGGCGTACGCTTGGTGCCGGGCAATCTTGACAGCCCGGATCAATTCTCAGCCTTGGTCAGTGGCACTTCGGCCGTGGTTCATCTTGCGGCGTTCCTACCGCCAAGTTGGGTGGACTCGCTCCACGCTGATACGTTAGTACGGAGAAACGCCCTGGCGACACTCCGTCTTGCAGAATCGACCCTAGAGGTGGGGGGGCGACGATTCGTCTACGTCTCTTCTGGGAACTCATTTGCACCAGGTGTCGAGAATCCAACGGAGGATTGTCCTCTCTATCCTGTGGCACGGGCGACTTACTACCTGGCGAGCAAGGTACTCGGCGAGTTTTACGTTGAGCACTTGCGCCGAACTCTTGGCCTGGACGCGGTAACGCTTCGAATTACGTCAACCTACGGGGATGGGATGCCGCCGTCGGCGGTGGTCGCACGGTTCATGAGTGCGGCCGCACGCGGCGGAACGCTTGACGTCCGCGATGGTGGCGTTCCGACCTATGACCTCGTCTACGTGGGCGATGTTGTCGCAGCGATTGTGAGGGCCGCTTCAAGTAGTCCGGCCGGGGTCTACAACGTTGGTGGAGGCCGGGCCTACACTGTAGCGGAGATCGCCAGCGCTGCGGCCGCCGTCTATGAAGAGCGCCGGCCTTGCGTTAGGATCGTTCCTCCGGACGGGCCGCCCGCGCCAGGTTTTCCCTCTCTCTCAATCGATCGCGCCAGAGCCGCGTGGCAATACGAACCGACACCGCTTGCGGTCGGGCTCGCCTCGATGCGGTGCGCCCTCGAGGGGCGGAAATGAGGTTCGCGATCTTCAGTGATGTTCACGGCAACCTCCCGGCGTTGGAAACTTTTGTCAGTGCGACGCGTGGCGACGTCGACGGCTACGTCTGCCTGGGCGACGTCGTGAACTATGGCCCTTGGAATGACGAGTGCCTTGAGGTCGTCCTGTCCCTGCCGAACGTGACGTTGCTCGAGGGAAATCACGAGCGGCTTTTTCTGGGAGCGGAATCGGCCTCGCACGAAATC
>CAYGHU010000279.1:0-1508 GCA_964349785.1 uncultured Dehalococcoidaceae bacterium
CCCCGGTGGTGGCGGCCGAGGCCGACCCGCCGGTGGTGGTGGCCGGGGTGGTCCCGGTGGTGGCGCACGAAGCGGCCCTGGCGGCGGCGGACGCGGTGGCCCTGCCGGTGGTGGCGGACGCGGTGGCTACGGCGGCCGCCCAAGTAGTGGAGACGAAGGGCGCGGTGGTGGCTTCGGCGGTGGTGGTGGCTACGGAGGAAACCGCGGCCCCAGCCGTCCCGGTGGCGAGGCTGGTGGAGGCCCCGGCGGCGAAGACCGGCCGAGTGGCCCGCCTCCCGAGCCACGTCCCCCTGCCTCCGGTGGCCGCCGCTGGTAGTCTCCGAGCTTGCTGAACGGCGATGTACACTGCCCCGGAAAACCGGGGCAGTGTTGTGCGAAGGGTTTCGTTCGCGACGTATGGAGCCCTTCTACATTGAGCATGCGGAACGCCAGATGTGGGAGCGAGCTACCTCCGATGCGGAGGTAGAGCTGTCCTCGGACGGCCATACGCAGTCACTCCCGGCTATGTACGAGGGCGCTTGACGTACGATGGAGTGGTTGCTGGGCGGGACTGCGGAAGACACGAATCCGCTGGTTGTCGTTTCAGTCATGCTCAGGAGGCCGCCAAATGAATATCGAAGTCAGATATGACCCTTCGCGGCAGCTGCTGTATGTCCGCCTGAGGGAACCGCGGGGCGCTATCGTGAACACAAAAGACTTCGGGCGTGACCGGTACGTCGATTACGACGAGGTCGGAGAGGTCATGAGCATCGAGTTTCTTGCGCTGCATCAGGACGGTCTCGACCTAGACGGGCTTCCCGAGGCCGACCGTGTAGCAGAGGCCATCGAGTCCATCCAAAGCCGCCTGGTGCTCGCCCGATGATCCGCGTAGTAGTCAGTGGCGGCGGGGAGATGGGGCACATCGCGGTCGAGGCGGTCGAGGCGCAGGACGACATGGAAGTCGTCGGCATCATCGAGCCGATGGAGCCAGGCGCGGACTTCCGGTCCACAAGTGGCACCGTCTACGGCGTCCACGCCGAGCCTTCCGAGCTGTTCGCCGCGACGCATCCCGATGTGGTCGTCGATTTCACCAACGCGCGGTGGACACCTCGGCTCGCTGAGGCAGTGCTGGCGGCTGGTGTCCGGCCAGTGATTGGCACATCCGGCGTCCCTGCGGAGACGGTCGAGGCGCTGAGGCAGGGCTGCGCTGAGCGAGGCATCGGCGCGGTCGTCGCTCCGAACTTCGCCCTGGGCGCCGTCGTGCTGATGCACCTCTCGACGATCGCAGCGCGCTTTTTCGACACCGCCGAGGTGATCGAGCTGCACCACAACCGCAAGGTGGACTCCCCCTCTGGCACCGCATTGCAGACCGCCCGCCTCATGCGGGAAGCCCGAGGCAGCGACTTCGTCCACCCCGACTCCCAGCTTGAGCACGTCCCGGGCGCACGAGGTGCGGCGGAAGGCGGCGTGGGGTTGCACTCCGTGCGGCTGACGGGATTCGTCGCCTCGCAGGAGGTGATCCTCGGCGG
>CAYGHU010000280.1:0-1501 GCA_964349785.1 uncultured Dehalococcoidaceae bacterium
CCCGTGAAGAACTCCCTCGAACTCCCCCGCGACCGCTACTTTGCAGCCAAGGCCAAGATGTTCGTGGAGGCAATCTCAGCCATCTACGTCGAACTGGCGAGCAAGGGGATCTCCGTGGCAGGAGCGGAAGCCGCCGTTGTGGAACAGGCCGGCAAGGACGCCAACATGGCCGCGATGGACATGGGGCTGAGGTGCGCCTCCCAGACCACCGAGCAGATGGAAGCCGCCAAGAAGAAAGCCGCTGACCTCGCAGCAGAGGAAGCCGCCAGAAAGGCCGAAGAGGCAAGGAGGGCCGCAGAAGCCGCAGCCGCCAAGGTGCCCGGCTACGCCGCCCATGTCGAAGTCGAGGACGACGGGGATATCCCTTTTTAGCGTCCGGCTCGCGTAGGACTCGCGGCCAGCCACGGGAACTCCACCCGCCAACCCGCGACACAGCAGACCACCGCCGAGGCTGGGGTGGGGTCTGCACAAAACAGGAGGCAAACGTGACTTCTCTCCACCCGCTGATCGCTACCATCCTCGACAACACCCTTCGCATCCCGCTCGCTACCACCCGCAGGTGGGAAGCCATCCGCCTGTGCCCGTCGTGCCGGATCGTATCCGACGAGCACACCCAAGCCGGTGATCTGTGCGCCCCCTGCACGCTCGAGCAGCAGCTCGCCATCATCGGGGAGCGCGAAGATGACTGATTGCCTGGTCAGAAGCGCATGGGTTGGTTTCGACACCCCCAGCCCCCACCGCGTCACCGAGATCATCGCTGTCGGGAGTCCCCCGGCTATGCAAGCCGCTGCCCGGCTCATGGGCTTCTCCGGAGTCACAGGGACGTGGGACGCCACTGGTGAGTACAGGTGGCAGTACCTCTGGTTCACCCCGCAGGGGGAGAGGCTCGAGATCGAGGACTACCGCAACCACCACATCACGCCGACACATGAGTTCTGGACGGACAAGCCCGAGAACCCGCGTGACGCAGACCAGCACAAGCTGGCCGGCGACATCTTCGGCAACCCGGCCATGAGGAGCGAAGTGCCATGACCCCCACCATCGACCACGCTCGCAAGATCCTCGAACTCGCGCCGCTTGGACTCGTTTACGGCAAGGGCATCCCTGAGCCGGGGAAGATGTGCATTGAAGCTCTGGTTTGCTACGTCATGGGCCAGAAGCACGGCGACGAGCCGCAGTGTGTGTCGTCTGTGGACCGCCGCTGGAAGATCGCGACGAACGACTGGGCCGGATGGCCTGACGACGTAACGCGCGGGAAAGCACTCGCGCGAGTCGGCGTGTGCCAGCTTGGGACGGCGGGGATGGACCGCGCGCCGTGGCTCCGAGAGTTTGCGAGCCAGCGAATCCGGCGCGTGCTGCCGATGCTGCTGCGACTTCATGCGTGGCGGTATCCGGACCAGTGGAGCGAGGTCGAGCCCCTGATCGCGCGGTGCGTGGAGGATGGGAAAGACGTGGCGGCGCGGGAGGTAGCGAGGTTTTTTAACGCCGCCTACGCCTACGC